>CAZPSR010000312.1:0-1546 GCA_964589135.1 uncultured Syntrophomonas sp. | reverse complement strand
TTTCCATGTGATTATCAACTACACGGCCTTCGGTTCAATTACTATGTCATCCCTGCAAAGAGCCTTGATTTTCATAATGATTGCGTCAATCATATATGTTTTGACCGGCTTAATGAAAAACGCCTACCAAATGGTTTATATAATCCATCAATACAGCGATATTAACAGGAAGTTGATTATAGGGCTCTCCTGCCTGCTCTGTATACTTGGGGCCGTTTTCGTGAATTTGTATCTCAAAGAGGATGTGGTTTACACTCATTTCTTTTACATACCCATTATTCTTACCGGTATCTGGTATGGTAAAAATGCTATCTATCTAGCCATGTTCCTGGGGATTTTTCATGTTGCGCTCAATTGCCTGGCTTTTGGGCTAGTAACCCTGTCATCCCTGCAAAGGGCCACGGTCTTTATGGTAATTGCCTTGATAATATATATATTGACCAATTTCCGCTATTGCCAATTAGGTCAAGAGCCTTTGCTGCTTCATAAAGACAATAAATCTATAGACCCCCATTTACAGAAAATTGATATGGTTGGACAATTGGGAGTAGCGGTGGGTCATGAAATCCGGAATCCTCTCACTACTGTTAGAGGATTTTTGCAGATGCTGGATGCCGAAAAAAACTATGAAGGGGCTCAGGAGTACTTCTCCCTGATGATTGAAGAAATCGACAAGGCCGATGCCACTATAGGCACCTTAATTAACCTGGCCCATAATAAAGCTAATCATCCGGAACTACAAAATTTAAACAATATCATAGATGAACACCTAAATGAGGGGGTTTTGTTAAGCAAGCCCAGCAAGATACAGATTAAAACCCGTTTGAACGAAATTAGCGACGTACTGTTGGACAAGACCGAAATAACTGAATTAATTGACAATCTGTTGTCAAATGCCATTGAAGCTATGCCAGAGGGAGGGACCATCACCTTAAGCACGACTAACGGCAATAATGAAGTGCTCTTAACTGTCCAGGATCAAGGCATCGGAATCTCTGGAGCCACAGCCAGGAAGATAGGAATTCCCTTCTTTAGCACCAAAGAGGATTCGGCGGGTTTGGGTCTGGCTATATGCTATAGTATAGCCCGCCGTCACTCAGCCCGAATAGAATTTATCAGTACCCCACGTGGTACCAGGTTCACGGTTCGTTTCCCCCTACAGGGTGAAGATCCAGATCCCAGCCTTGGCTTTAGTTCTCGCTCACAATGAGTTAATCATTTTATTCCATATCCCAGTCCATTCAGCCGGGCTTGTTCCTTTTGCACATAATTCTGTTCATAATTAGGTCTCTCCATTTCTGGGCGACCAGCCCTGGAATGTCAAGGCATTATTTGAGGAGTAATAGACCGAAAATAAAAGGGCCTGGGAAGGTCCTCTAGATTAGTCCCAGCTTGCGGCTAAGCCAGACACGGTTCTATAATAGGCGGAACCCCACTCTCCCCCCTGACTCATTATGCGAAGAAATATTTTACTTCTTTTGGCAATTATATTGCTATTCCTCTATTATTATGGTATATTTTATATATAAATCCATAATATGGAACA
>CAZPSR010000311.1:0-1588 GCA_964589135.1 uncultured Syntrophomonas sp. | reverse complement strand
AAGAAATAAATCCATTAAATATGTTATAAGGGGGCCGGAAACAAAGATGTCAGTATATAAAGTGGTTACCCACCCTGATCAGGGTTTACGAGCCAAGGCCAAGGCAGTGGGCAAAATAAACGAAGGTGTATTCAGGGTGCTGGATAATATGCGAGACACCCTTTATGCTGAAAATGGACTGGGTTTGGCAGCACCTCAGATAGGTATTGCCAAACGTCTGGTAGTAATTGATATCGGAGACCATTATATAGAGCTTATTAATCCGGAGATAATTGAGGCCCAGGGGGAGAGCACTCAAAGTGAAGGTTGTTTGAGTGTTCCCGGGGTAGTTGGGTTGGTGAAACGGGCCGAGCAGGTGGTGGTGAAAGCCTTGAACCGGCAGGGGGAAGAGCAGATCCTGGAAGGCAGCGGCCTTTTGGCCCGGGCTTTTCAGCATGAAATTGACCACCTGAATGGAATACTATTCATAGATAAAGCTATCGAGACCCGCCGGGAACCCATGTAAAAACGGAGGCTAAGTAATGAAAGTAGTTTTTATGGGCACATCTGACTTTGCGGTTCCTTCTTTGTTAAACTTGCTTCAGGGTGGACAAGAGGTGGTAGGGGTGGTAAGCCAGCCTGACAAAGCCAGAGGAAGAGGGAAGAAAATCAGTCCTACCCCAGTTAAAGCCCAGGCGGTAGAAATGGGACTGGAAGTATACCAAAGCGAAAATATTAAATCCAGCCAAGCCTTGGAGCAAATACGAAAATGGGATCCAGAATTAATTGTAGTAGCTTCTTATGGTCAGATTATACCTCGGGCCATATTGGAATACCCGGTAAATGGCTGTATCAATGTACATGCCTCTATCTTACCCCGTTACCGAGGGGCTGCTCCCATTCAGCGAGCCATTATGGCGGGGGAAAAAAGCACCGGGGTTACTATAATGTATATGGAAGAGGGGTTGGATACCGGGGATATAATAGCCCAGGAACCGGTTACTATTAGCGATGATATGGATGGCGGGACTCTAACAGAATTATTAGCCCAGAATGGCGCCGAATTGCTCTTAAAGGTCATCCAAGCCATGGAAAAAGGAGCAATAAGCAGAAGAAAACAAGATGATAGCCAGGCCACTTATGCCCCTATGCTAAAAGGGCAGGATGAATGGATTGATTGGAATGGTACGGCCCGGGAAATAGCCAATCAAATTCGGGCTTTAAGCCCGACGCCAGGGGCCTATACCCTGCTTAAGGGCATGAAACTCAAAATTTTTGCGGTTCGCTTAATAGATGAAAGACCATCAGGATTAGCTGGACAGGTAGTCCATTTGAGTAAGGAAGGTTTTGTGGTCCAAACCGGGGAGTCTGGGCTGGAGATACTAGAGGTTCAGAAAGCAGGTAAAAAGCGCGTTAAGGCAGTGGATTTTGTAAGGGGCTATCGGGATCTGGTCGGTAAAATGCTGGGCCAGTGAGGGGGAGAGGAGCTTGGAGACGAAAAAACGCATTTATATTGGTCTGTTGGCAGCCAGTCTGCTCTTGGAAATGTCCTTGCCCTTTATGATATGGTACGTTATAGTAAATCGAGATATTATAATTAGTCAAATTA
>CAZPSR010000310.1:0-1591 GCA_964589135.1 uncultured Syntrophomonas sp. | reverse complement strand
GTTTTAGAACAACCTTAATACGGCCTACGTATTCTTTTTGAGTCCTCTCATCAATTTTCTCAATTGGGCCTACTATTTGCGCATCAATAACCTTTCCCACTACTTGTTTTCTGGGTATTTGTCCGCGGGTTACGGCAGCTTCTGGAGTATAAGGCATTTTCAGCCGTTTTACCGATCCCGGTTTCCCTTTTAATTCCTGAGGATCCCAGATAAGATCCGCCTCGGACATGACAATGGGCAGTTCTATCTCTACACTTTCCAAAGAAATGTGAATAGCAGGTAGGTCGGGATCCTTAACCCCCCGGTTTTCATCTATAAAAGAAAGACTTTTTTGCACTTCATGCTGAAGCAGTATCAGTAAGTCATGAATTTCCATATTAAGCCTCTATAGAAGGGAAGGTCTCGGTTCTAAAATTAATTTTGACCTCTCCTAAAATGTCTACGTTTACATTGGTGGCAGAGGTGGATTTCTCATTTACCACATTAACGCTGAGCTTCCGGCTGGAGTAACCACCGGATAGTCCTATTCCCAATGCGGCCCCGAATACTTTACCAACCAATCCGGTGCCACTGCCGGACAATCCTCCGCCGATTCCCCACCCGGAAGAACTAGTATTATATTGGTTGGAGGTCTTGCTGTAATCATCGGAAGCATCTATATGAAAGGTTAGCTTAGTTCGAATTTCCCCATTGGTAACCACCACTTTTTGCATTCCTATTTTCAAGATGGTTTTCAATAAGTCGTAGGAGTGCTCGGTGCTTTTCTTCAGCTTTTCCAGCACTATTTTAACCAGGTTCTCATGGGTGATTTCCTTGGAAGTGCCACTGACTATGATATAATCATCAATACCTTTGTTTTGCTCATCTTCTTGAACACTTATGCCAGCCAGGTGTTCCCGCAGGGCGTTGGCCTGATCGTCAGTTAAGGTATAAGTATCCTGTTCTTTAAATCCCAGTACCTCAGTTATGTAGTTTTCTGCCTTTGCTTGCTTTTCTGTTTCATCCGGTCCCAAGACTTCATCCTGATACTCCTGTAGTGACTTGGATATCTTTGTAACCAGTTCTGCATAAGCCTCCAACTGCTCCATAGAAGCTTGGACTATTACTTCATATACCCCTTTTACCAGATCAACCGTAAAATCCACAAACCCGATCTTTTCCAGCTGCGAAGCTGCAGCCAATGCCCTTGAACCCGCATTTGCGTCCGCCATGCAAATACCTCCCCTTAAATTATTATTGTGAGCCCGTAAACTGTCTTAATTATACAATGTTGTCAGTAATACGTCACACTTAATTTAACTATCAAGGATATAAGTCCTATGTTATATAGACTTTAGAAGGAGCAAAAGGATGGTGGACATTAAGAATTGGAAAAACCTGAATCGAAAAGAACTGAAATTATCCCTAATATGGTGCAGTTAAACAAAGATGCTAATAAATTTGTAGGGGCGGTCTTTGGCCGCCCGAGACTGTCCTTCATAGCTAAATATTTCCATATAGGCTTGTGTCCCCTGGCCATGGAGGTGAATTCATTCGCTATGATATCCCTATCCAAAGTTACATGCATATTAGTAAAGCTCTCAAATCCCTT
>CAZPSR010000309.1:0-1607 GCA_964589135.1 uncultured Syntrophomonas sp. | reverse complement strand
GGCTTATACCGTTTGGCACTAGAATAGTCAGTTATTCCTAACTATCTTGACTAAAGCGGATGAGAAAAGAAGAATAGAAAAAGGGGTGCTTAGTATTAAAATCTTAGGGATTGTCGGTAGTAAAAGGAAAAAGGGAAATACTTCAACTCTAATCCAAAAAGCTATTGAAACAGCTAGAGAGGAAGGTATAGAATCTGAGGTGATTTTCCTCGGTGATTATAATATAGCTGATTGTAACGGTTGTGAAGGATGCAAAAATACTTTTAAATGTGTGGTTGATGATGATATGCAGAAAATATATCCGAGACTTCTTGAAGCAGATGCTATTATATTAGGTTCACCTACTTATTTCTACAATGTATCAGCTTATGTAAAAGCGTTTATTGATAGGTGTTATTGTTTGGAGGCATTTGCTGAAGATGACCGTTCAGTTTGGATGGGGATCAATGAGGTGCTGGGAATTAAATATGCAGCTGTTATAGCTGTATGCGAACAGGATTCAGAAGCGGATATGGGGCACACGGTGGAAGCCATGATAAAACCCTTAGAGGCCTTGGGCTATAGGGTAATAGATACAGTAAAAGGCTTGGGTTTATATAAGCAGGGAGAGGCCTTAAAGGACGAAAAAGTATTAAAGCAAGCAAGAGAGGCGGGAAAGAAACTTGCTAAAACACTAAAGTTAAGAAAAGAAGTAGAAAGGAAATGGAAGTCAAGTAACATATGAGACTACCAGTTTTTGATCATCCAGATGAAAGATAGAATTATCTTTAAGCGCCTGCCATAAGCAGATAATGAACAGTTGCTAGGTGAGGAGGACGATCTGGTTAAGGAAACGGTTTTTGAGGGTATTATTCTGTCAGAGCAAGACCATCCCAAACTGAATTTTGATTATTCTGAACATGATCTTTATCTATTAGATGAACCGGAAGCGGCTCTATCTCCCTCCAGACAATTAGCCTTTTTAAGGATCCTATACGATTTGACCAGGAATGGGGAGGCTCAGTTTATTATTGCCACTCATTCTCCCATACTTTTGGGCTATCCCGATTGCGTTATTTTAAGTTTTAGCAATACTGTTTCCTATCTGCGGCTATATAGGTTTCCTGGCCATGATAGGTATCATCATGCATTTTGTATCATTGCAGAAGAAAATCAGTATGGACAGAATAGAGCTCTAAATGCGGTGACAGTTCTAGCAAAGACTTTTTTTTGCAGAAGCCAAGTGTGTAATAACCGCCGAGATTAGCCATAGTCTTTTGTGCACCCTGCTTCCTGTAACAGGATGTAACACCCGGTGTAAAACTAAAGTCTATCAGGAACGCTCATATTAAACAGGATCTCGCCCAGGCTGTTAGTCATGGTAGCCTCCTTTATTCCGTTGGCTAATAAATGCTGGGAAAGGTTGTCAAAATGTAGCTGGCGCAGGTCATCGTAATTGGAATAATGATTGATTATGGCATCAGCCAGCCCTGGAATCTCCTGGCCGGATACCGGCATCCGGCAAAACTCCCTTACAGAAGGAGCCCAATGGGCGCCATCCTGGGCCTGCTCATAGTCAAGCAGCAGATAATTGCCGTTTTCATCCTTTTTATAGGTGATAGCTGCTG
>CAZPSR010000308.1:0-1615 GCA_964589135.1 uncultured Syntrophomonas sp. | reverse complement strand
TTTTTGGCGTAATAGTCAAAATTAATGGTTTTTTACCTTCAAAAAACGAGTAATAGTCAAAATTAATGGTAATATCCTCTGAAAAGCCTTTGTTCAAAGGCTTTTCAAAGATGTGTTGC
This sequence comes from uncultured Syntrophomonas sp., assembly GCA_964589135.1. Classification (GTDB taxonomy): domain Bacteria; phylum Bacillota; class Syntrophomonadia; order Syntrophomonadales; family Syntrophomonadaceae; genus JAAYJK01. The sequence continues at coordinate 1,496 of CAZPSR010000308.1, read as the reverse complement.
CTTGAAATATTCGTCTATGAAAACCTTCTTATGAGATCGCGATAATCCGTTATGATTTCTTAGCTTGGTTTTAAGATCTGTAAATTTGCCTTCTAAAGCATTATTAGTGTAGGGTATACCTAATGTAAGATTATCATACCAAGTCCATAAATAAGGCATATTACGCTTTATACTCAGACAAGCACTGCGAAGTTTACGGTGTGTATAGTGACTTTTGCCTGTATTAATATCTCGTGTTCTCTCATTAAGAAAATTATGCCACTTAGAAAGCCAATTCTCAAACATTCCAATAAAGCTCTCTTTATCTGTAATAAACATCATTTTAACTATAGATAATAATTCTTTAGAGGCTTCTAATTCGGGATGTAGAGTTAAATAACGCTTAACTATCTGCTCTTGATGGAACAAACACATTTGTACCTTGTATTTGCTAAACATTTGAAATATCCCACGAAGACCATCGCATACAATCCCATCTATCTGAAAGTCGTGCTGTTCAAGCCAACAAATTCCTTCAGAGTAGTCTGAAAGTGTCTCTTTCCTATCTATAAACTTACGCCAAAGTATTTTACCTGTACGGCTGTCTTTCATTACTACAACGCCAAAATTATGACCCCAATAAGTAGCATCCATCAAGACAATAACCAACTTATCCGATGATATGTACCTACGCGAATGTTTTTCACTGAATCTTCTTCTAATCGTACTTGGACTTATACCATATTTTGATGATAACTGTGTTATTGTCTGTTTACCAAACACATAATCGTAATAAAGTTGTTCTATATCTATCTTTTTCCGATAGATAAATTGACGTCCACAATCCAAACAACTATAGCGTTGTTTACCATTGACAAAACCATATTTTATGATAGCAAAAGAACCACAATAAAAGCAATTTTTTTAACCATAAACTTAAAATGTTGCTAAGATAATGATTTTTTATATAATTACAAGGATTTTACCATTAATTTTGACTATTACGCCAAGTTTCATTATCTGAAATAGATGTTTCTTTAGCATTTCCATTTTCATCAAACTTCATTATACTGTTTGTAACAAAAGGTATTGGTTTTCTAACTAATTGCGATTTGAAACTTGTATTTAGTTTGTCTTCAGAAATTGTTCCATCGGCAATTTTATCGTTTGTAATTGCTCCGTCATCAATTTTATCGTTTGTAATTGCTCCGTCATCAATTTTAATTGTAGTTACGGAAGCGTCAGCCAGCTTACTTGCAGAAACTACTCTGTTGGCTAATTTTGCTCTTGTTATAGCTCCGTCAGCGATATTGTCTGTTCCAAATACTTTATTATCTACATACTTATCAACATAACCTTTTGTAGATAATGTTAAAGCATCAGCGCCTGCTGGTAAGTAATCCGTTGTTTCGTCAATTGATGATGAATATTTTGCGTTATTAAACAAACCTGTTGCAACTTCAACAGCGTTTCCAATGAAACGCCCACCTTCGTAACGATCAATACCAGATATTTTT
>CAZPSR010000307.1:0-1616 GCA_964589135.1 uncultured Syntrophomonas sp. | reverse complement strand
TAAAACCGGATGTGGTACTGTTTGGGGAGAATATTAAGGATTATAGCCGGGCTCAGGAAATGATAACCTCAGCCCAGGTGGTGCTGGTGATAGGCTCCTCCTTGACCGTTTACCCCTTAGCAGGTTTCGTAAAAGAATTCTCCACCTTTTATCAAGATTTGATTATTATCAATAAGGGGCATACCCAACTGGATCATGCGGCCCTGGCCAAAATCGATGGTGGAAATACTGGAGATATCCTGGAGGAAATCAATCGGCAGATGGATGTAAGAGGTTATTAATTGACAGTGGGACGGAGGGACAAGGAACCTGTCCCCGTCCCACCTGTCCCCGTGATTGTTTATTTTATTTTCTTGGCTAAATGGCTGATCATCATGTTTTGATTACGGTTTTCCATTATAATGGCCTGTTCCAGTCCGGCACAGTCTATGTTTTGATTTAAGGCCTCTTTAGTTAACCACATGGCTAAGGGATCCTTTTTAGCGATAGTTTGAGCTAATTCCAAAGCCGTGGACATTAATTCTTCTCTAGCTACACAACGGGAAGCAAAGCCAAGGGACATTGCTTCTTCGGCATTCATCCAATTTCCCGTGTACAAGTATTCGTAGGCTCTGCCGCTGCCAATCATTCGGGGCAGAAAATAGCTGCTCCCCATATCTGCTCCGGCCAATCCTACATTGACATAAGCCGCGGAAAATCTTGCATCAGGTGATATTATTCTAATATCTGATGCTATGGCAAAACTAAAACCCGCTCCAGCCGCAGCTCCATGAATGATACAGATTATGGGCTGTGGTATTTTGCGCATATTGACCTGCAATTCACCGATAGGAGTCTGCAGGTCATACATGGCTGGGATATCTTTCATCATTTCCGGAGTAATGATATCCTGTACTTCCATTCCCCCACAAAATCCCTTTTCACCGGACCCCTGCAGGATAACCACTCGGGTCTGACGATCTCGCTTTAATTTAAGCCATAGGTCATTTAGTTCTTCCAACATAGTCATGTTCATGGCATTGAGCTTTTCAGGCCGATTCAAAGTAACCACCATGATACCGTTTTCCTGCTGCTCAAGCAGCAAAGTGCTATACTGATAACTCATGTAATGCCCCCCATTCATTATGTTTTATGATGCGTTATTATATTCTTTCGGCCTGGGTATTACGGATACCTGCAAAATAAAGGACAAAAACGGGAAAATATAGAAGCTGGTGGATGGGTGGCAAGGGCCAAAACTCCGTAATAACCTTGCGAATGGAAAACTGGCGGTCAAAGAACGCTTGCAAGCTTGTTGTGGTCACCTAGCGGCCCCTCGGCATAAGGTGGCATGCAAGTAGGAGCGGATTGTGGTCCCCTGTAAGAGGAGTGCTAAAATATAAAATGGTTCACCGCTGCTAAGTGAACCATTTTAACAAGAGAGAAGAAATTAGTCCATGGGTCCGCCTTCCCAGTATTGTCTGATTTTTCTCAGACCATAAGCTCCAAAGTAGAGTCCATTGACAAAGGCTAGAGGGATGGCCATGGCTCCAAAGACATGAACTTTCTGTTTAAGATCTTCCTTACCATCAGTGGTTCTATATCTAGTCATTCTTATCCCTCCTTTTTCTTATTCT
>CAZPSR010000306.1:0-1633 GCA_964589135.1 uncultured Syntrophomonas sp. | reverse complement strand
GCATAGCACCAGATGGAGGACTATTTGTCCCCGAATATATACCCCAATTAAGTGAAGAGATTTTTATGGCCCTGGAAGGGCTCAATTACCAGGAAAGAGCCCAGGGCCTACTGGCCTATTATCTGAGTGATTTTACCCCATGGGAAATTAAGGATTGTGTAGAAGGTGCTTACAATTCCAAAAATTTTGATCATCTTAGGATAGCTCCCCTGATAAAACTGGGAGAAAAGAAATATGTGCAAGAGCTATGGCATGGGCCTACTTGTGCTTTTAAAGATATGGCCCTGCAGATCCTGCCATACTTGATGAGTACCAGCATGGATAAAACCGGTGAAACCAGTGATATCGTAATATTGGTAGCAACATCTGGAGATACCGGGAAGGCAGCCCTGGAAGGCTTCAGCGATGTGCCTGGGACCAGAATTATTGTCTTTTTCCCCGAACAGGGGGTAAGTGAGGTACAAAAGCGGCAGATGGTAACTCAGGAAGGGCGGAATGTTCATGTAGCCGGAGTCAGGGGTAATTTTGATGATGCCCAAAACGGAGTTAAAGGTATCTTTGGTCACCAGGATTACAACCAGGTTTTGAAGCAGCAACAAATGAAATTATCCTCTGCCAACTCCATCAATTGGGGACGCTTGCTGCCTCAAATCGTTTACTATATCTCGGCTTACCTGGATCTGCGTAAAGAAGGGGCGGTGAAATCCGGTGATAAGATTAACATTGTAGTACCTACCGGCAACTTTGGCAATATCCTGGCCGCTTATTATGCAGGTCAAATGGGAGTACCCATTGGCAAGCTGATATGTGCTGCCAATACCAATAATGTTTTGACCGACTTTATCAGAAAAGGGATATATGATCGCATTCGACCCTTTGCCCAAACTATTTCACCTTCCATGGATATCTTGATTTCGTCCAACCTGGAGCGCTTGCTGTTTGAAATTACTAATCATGATGCCATTAAGGTTTCGGCCTGGATGGAAGAATTAAGGAAAAAAGGCAATTATGATGTAGGTCCAGAAGTGCATCAGCAAGTAGCCGATTATTTTTGGTCAGATTATTGTTCAGATGAAGAAACTATAGCCGCTATCCGGAAAAGCTGGCAGGAAGATCACTATCTGATTGATACCCATACTGGGGTGGCTCTTAATGTTTATGAAAAATATCTAGAGTCCACTGGTGATGATTCGGTTACAGTCATTGCCTCCACCGCTAGCCCGTTCAAATTTGGCAAGAGTGTAGCCCGGGCTGTACTGCCTCCAGAGATGATGGCTGATCGCAACGAGTTTGAATTATTATACTTATTGGAGGAATATACCGGGGTAGCTATGCCCCCAGCCATCAAAGGCTTGGAAAAGCGGCCAGTAATTCATAAAACCGTATGCCAGGTCGATGATATGCAAAAGACCGTTTCGCAATTTCTCAATTTGGAATAGGAAGGTGGAACAGGTGGTGAACCGGGAGAGTTAAGAAGATTTTTGGGTAAAACCGGCATCAAGTAATAATAACAACTGGATTCGTTACAATTGGAATATGTGTTGAAGGGCTTATGCGATAAGGTCCCAAGCACATCGGGGGGATGGACAAAGAGGCTTGACCGTCCCCGCCGTAAACTTGATAGCTCGGAACC
>CAZPSR010000305.1:0-1658 GCA_964589135.1 uncultured Syntrophomonas sp. | reverse complement strand
TTGATATACGGCATAAGGCTTTCCTTTCTTTATCTTGCGTTTGACTATGAGGGAAAGTGTCTGACCCTGTGAACAATAAAAGCAATCTTTATTACTATCATATGTAAAACTAATACCAGATTCTGCTTGTTTTTGATATATTGATTGTTCAGGAAAAGGGACAATACAACAAATACCTTGTTCTTCTAAATTCTTGATTTGATCTTCATTTGCAAAACCTTTATCACCTGATAAATTTTCGGGAACAACATTTATTTGCTCTTTAACAGCTTCTGCGTTTTTCTTTAAACGGTAATAATCATTTGGTTCATCTGTAGCATCTAACTGAGCAAACATATCATGCTCGTTATCAACTGTGGACTGTGTATTGTAGGCTGGCATAAAACCTTCTTTAGTTTTCATTGTTTTGGCTTCGGGATCTGCTGGAGCCAAAGCATCACGACCAGACTCTTCTAATATCTGTTTATATTTTTCCAATTTCTCTACTTGCGATTGTAGCGAAGCTATTTTGTCTAATAAAGCTGATTCTACACCAAGTTCTTGTGATAATCCATTAATTTGTTCTTCTAAACTTTCAAAACTATCATTAGATTGAAGTTGAGTTAAATACTTATCCAGTTCTGACTCCAAACTTGACAAACGTCTATCTATTAATTGCTTAGAAAGTGTATTCTTAGAAGCATTAGCCTTGATTTTTGTGCCATCGGTTGTCATTTGTTTGCCACCAATATATCCTTCGGCAATTAAAAACTTACGAAAAGAAAGAGTGATTGTACGGATACCTTCTTTATTGTCTTTACGAAAATCGCTAATCGTTTTATGGTCGGGACGAAGATTACCTAAAAGCCAGATCACTTCTAAATTACGATGGGTTTCTTGTTCCAACTTACGTGATGAGCTGATTGAGTTAAGAAAACCGTAAATATAGAGCTTGAATAATGTGGAAAATTGATAAGCGGAGCGTCCTGTATGCTTTGTTCCTTTTTCGCTAAGAAGTTCAGGCTGTATCTCTACCATTTTGTCAACAAAAACATCTATAAAACGTACAGGATTATCTTTAGAAACATAGTCATCTATGCAAAAAGGCATTATCAGTTGATGCCTTGATTCAGGATAAATATAACTCATAATTACAATTCTATGCTTGTTCTTTGTAATAAAATATAAATATACGGAATTTCCACCTCATATATAGCATAACAAAGAATAAATTATGAAATTGTTGATTAGTTTTTACACAGTCTCTGACGCGGGTACTCCTCTCAAGAGACTGTGTAATAATACCGATATTTTTCTTAATAAATTGTAAAAAATAGTTTTTGCAAAAAATGACAAAAAAGATTGTTTTATATCTTCTTTTTTGGCTTCTAAACGGCAAAACAAAGCATTTTTTTACTGAAAAAAACGTTAAAAGGGGTACCTTTACCCACAATTAGCTATTATTCGCATTAACTTATCCATCGGCTCGATGTTCATCAGTCGTTTCAGATTATAGCAAGTGGCATATAAGTCTAATTCTACTTGGACTTTTTCTTTGCCTCGCAAAAGTAAAGGTGTTTTTCCCATCAAGCGTTTTATCGTTCCGAAAGGATGTTCTACGTGTTTCTTGCGTTCTTTGCATTTTTGAATATAATCAGGTGTTGTGAGTTTCGCTTTGT
>CAZPSR010000304.1:0-1672 GCA_964589135.1 uncultured Syntrophomonas sp. | reverse complement strand
GAGAAGAACAAGAGCAATTATAGCCATTCTTACTGCTTTTCAGCTGTTTCACTATTTAGATTTGGTCTTTTTCTTGTAAAATATGCCCTGTTCAACCAGGGCCTTTACTGGTTTATTGCGAATAATAATATCTATTTCAGTACCCGCCTGGCATTGTTCGATGTTTAACAAGGCCAGCCCTATTGGCTGTTTAAAGGTGGGAGAATGCATACCACTGGTAACATGTCCTATCGGTAAGCCATCTACTTCAACTTTGTAATGGGCACGGGGTATCCCTTTACCCAGCATAGTAAATTCTGCCAACTTCCTGGTTAACCCCTCTTGTTTCTGTTTAAGTAAAGCTGAAGAACCTATAAAATCTCCGGCCTCTAGTTTAACGGAGAAACCCAAACCAGCTTCCAAGGGGGTGATATCCTGATCCATTTCCTGCCCATATAAGGGAAGTTTGGCTTCAAAGCGCAAGCTGTCTCTAGCACCTAAACCTATGGGGCTTATCTGCAGGCCTCCAGCTCCCATTATTTTTTCCCATATGAATTCAGCCTGGTCAGGTTCTACATAAATCTCAAATCCATCTTCACCAGTATACCCGGTTCGGGATACCAGACATTCTACCCCTGATATATTGACCCGAGGATTAAAGCAAAAAAAACGGATGGTATTCAAGTCCAAAGGGGTTAATTCTTGCAGTATGGCCTGGGCGGCCGGTCCCTGCAGGGCCAGTTGCGCATATTCTTCCGACCGGTTCTTGGCTTCTACCCCTGGAATAAGGTGGTGCTGAATCCACTCATAGTCTTTGTTGGTATTGGACGCATTGACTACCAAAAGATAATTCTTGCGATCATAACGGTATATCAGTAAATCATCAACTATTCCTCCATTGGGATAGCACATAGGTGAATACATAACTTGAAAATCCTGCATCTTTTTCACGTCATTAGTCACTAAGTGCTGTATCATCTCCTCCGCCTGATCACCGATTATAGTAATTTCTCCCATGTGGGACACATCAAACAGACCAGCTTTTTCTCTTACCATCTTATGTTCTTTAATAATACCGCTGCCTTCGTATTGTACAGGCAGTTCCCAACCCCCAAAGTCAATAATTTTGCCCTTATACTTTAGATGCATGGGATAGAGTGGGGTTCGTTTCAACGACATCGTATTCCTCCTTACCAAACTTATACTAAATTAATTTTTATAAGCAGAGCCAGGTATATTCAAGTGAAAAGCTTACCAGACTCATCTTTGAGCTTGGTTTTTATTACTAACTATTTAATTGTTTTGGGCATAATTAAAGAAAATACTGCTCATTCTGAGCCTAACCAAAAATCTGGTAGTTCCCCCTACAGGACTACAAGGTGCTGCTTAATCGCACTATTACAGTAGATTAGGCGTTACTTTAAATATGAGAAGAAACAACGTTTATCTAAAATCTCATTTATATTAGTTCAAGTATGGGCAGCTTACAATAGCTCTGGTAAATTGCTAACCTTATCACATTATATATTACCAGCCAAAATTCCTGCATCCTTTATCAGTATAATCAAAAATATTTTAGAAAAATACAATTTTCGTGTTTCCATACCTATATCATACCAACCTTATGTTCACGATTCATCCTATATATAAAGAAGGGATGCTTTTTGCCAAGACTAAATCAAGCCTTATAAGC
>CAZPSR010000303.1:0-1716 GCA_964589135.1 uncultured Syntrophomonas sp. | reverse complement strand
GGAGATGGCTGGGATTCTCCGGATATGCTCAGTGTGGCCGGAGCAAAGGCTCTGAACCAAACTTACTTTACCAACCACTACTCTTCCCAGGATACTGATCCTAAAGTAAAAGACTTTGTCGAAGCCTTTAAAGCCAAGTACAACAAAGAGCCCGACGCTTTTGCCGCTCTGGGTTATGATTGCGCTCAATTGCTGGCTCAGGCTATAATTGACGCTGATTCTACCGATCCGCAAAAGATTACTGAGGCTTTGGCTAATATTAAGGACTTCGTAGGGGTTACCGGCAAAATGACCATCGATGAACAGCATAACCCAATTAAAGCTGGAGTTATCATTGAGTTCAAGGATGGAGTCCAGACGGTTAATACTAGAATACAGCCATAAGGAAGGATATGCTCTGGGAGAGGGAGGGCTTGCCCTCTCTTTCCTTTTAGGTAGTAATAGAAGGAAGTGGCTAAATTGCTTGAATTTTCACAACAAATGATTAACGGATTGTCCCTGGGAGCTATCTACGCTCTAATTGCTTTAGGTTATACCATGGTGTATGGCATCATTAAATTAATCAATTTTGCCCATGGAGACATTATGATGGTAGGAGCCTATGTGGGTTTTTTTTCCATAACTATCCTGGGTAGCAATATTGTGGTGGCAATGCTGGCAGCCATGATATTTTGTGCAGCCTTAGGGGTCATTATGGAAAAAGTGGCCTATAGGCCTCTGCGTAATTCTACTCGTATAGCAGCTTTGATAACCGCCATCGGATTATCACTTTTTCTGGAGTACGTAACCGTGGTTATTCTGGGGCCAGCCCAGAAGGTGTTTCCTGCCTCCGCCTTTCCGGTTAAAGCCTATAATATTGCGGGACTGTCCATTTTAAACAAACAGGTATTTGTGTTTGTTTCTGCGGTACTGCTGATGTTAATCCTGCAGTACATCATAAAGAGAACCAAAACTGGCAAAGCCATGCGGGCAGTATCCTTGGATCGGGAAGCCGCAGTACTGATGGGGATCAGCGTGGACCGCACCATATCCATTACCTTTGCTATCGGTTCAGCTCTGGCTGCTGCCGCTGGGGTGATGATAGGGGTTTATTATCAGACCATCAATCCTTTGATGGGCATTATTCCAGGGCTTAAAGCGTTTGTAGCTGCTGTTTTGGGGGGTATAGGACTAATACCAGGAGCCATGGTGGGTGGGTTCGTAATGGGACTTTTGGAGACCATGGTAATGGGCTATGGCAACAGCCTGTACCGGGATGCAGTAGCTTTCGGGGTACTGATTATAATATTGCTCATTAAACCCACCGGTTTGTTTGGCAAGAATACCGGGGAAAAAGTGTAGGTGAAGATAATGCAAGAAAAAAGTAAGTCCTGGCTGAAATTTCTATTCGAAGTAATAGTATTAGTGCTCTTGTTTACTCTGGTGCAATATGCTCTAAGCATGGGATTGATCAATCAGTCTTACCAGATCACTTTAACCTCCATGTGTATTAACGTGATTTTGGCGGTTAGCCTGAATCTGATTAATGGTTTTACCGGGCAGCTTTCCCTGGGCCATGCTGGTTTTATGGCGGTAGGGGCTTATGTTTCGGTTATTATAACCAACTTTATGGAGCTACCTTTTATAATAGGTATATTAGGGGGTTGTTTGGCTGCAGGTATAGCTGGATTTGTGGTGGGAGTACCCACCTTGAGGTTAAAAGGGGATTATCTGGCT
>CAZPSR010000302.1:0-1741 GCA_964589135.1 uncultured Syntrophomonas sp. | reverse complement strand
CTCACCCCGGCGGGGAATTTTACGCATAACATTACTCCAGTTAAAAAATACTTGTGGGTATATTTTTAACCTGAGCATAGTTTTATATCCGCAATAAAATAATTCCTGGACGGGCAAACAAATGGTTTAAGGACTTATGCGGGTTCACGATGGCTTATGTTGAGAAGAGATATGGAAAAACCTTAAGCAATATAATGGAAGATATGGCGGGCTTAGATGACTTTCTTAGAAGATTCTTTATATTATAATGTAGCATACGGAATCAGATCCAGAAAAATGCCGGAATGAGAGATAAAGATTAAGGTTTATGAGTCTTTAGATCAGCCAAGTCACACTTCATTCCGCAACCACCTATAAACTTAGTAATAGCTGACTTTGGCCAGGCTGCGCTTAATACCTCGCCGGTATTTTACTGCCGGGTAGCCCATTATTAACATTATCCCCTGCTGATTCCTGGCCGGGATACCGTATTTTTTCTTCAGCTCCTTGCTGTATCTGAACCCATAGGCTACTGTTCCTATCATACAACTGCCCAGGCCCAGGGTTTCAGCCGCAATCATGGCATAAGTGGCGGCAATTATTGGATCAAGCGGATCAGCATAGGGAGATGTATGGAAATACATAGCCAGGGGAGCATCGTATAAAAGATAGTCGTTTCCCTTCTCCTTTTCTTCTATAAAAAAATCAATGGCCGGAGCCAGGAAAGTCCGGGAAGACTCAACATACTCTTTCCCGAGCCAAGGACGCATTACTAACAAGGCGGCAGGAGAAAACATCCATTTTATGCTTTGAAAATAATCAATTATATCCCAGGCTAGCTGCCTCACTTTCTCTCTGCCTTTTATCACCAGTATCTCCACATCAGATGGCGGCAAGCCCATAGGAGCGGTGGAAACCGATTCAATAAGCTGCCTAATCTTTTCCGCTTCAACTTCCTGTTCTTTGAACTCTCTTATACTGCGGCGAGAAAACAAAAGGTTATATAGTTGCTGGTAAGTGGCGCAGGAATCCATAGCCGGCAATGGATACAAATCATTCGGTGACAGCTCCCGGCCTTCCACCTTGATGCATTCCAGTGGGCATACAGCCGCACAGTGGCCACATCCTATACAGCCAAATAGGCGACTCGGATCAAACCTAACCTGCTCATCCTTCCAGTAAAGGGTAAAAACTTTGCACACCTGCACACAAAGACCGCAGTTAGAACAACGCTCATAGTCTATATACACCAGGGCGGTGCTATCTGCCCTACCGGTTTTAATAGCCATTGATATCCCCCCTCTAATTTGTCTTTTATATCCTGTATTGAAAGATTCCATGTCGGAATAAGTTTTACCTGTTAGCTAATGGAAAAAGGCTATACGTCTGGTAGATAAATGCCATTGTCAATAGTAAAATAAACATACAGCTCAAGCTATAAATTGCCAGGATGCCTAAACTTAAGCAGGGATAAAACAAAACTCCTTTGGACCAAATGGTAAAGGTGTTCGGTAACCTAATTCATTATAGCTTCCCTAAATTTAAGCCATGAATATTAGGGATTGTGGTGAGCAAATATCTGGCAATAAAACGAACGAAACGTTCCGGGGTCATGCCCGTGTCATGCCCGTGTCATGGGTGGTATCAAAAGAGGTAATAGATTTGGAACAATCAAAATTGTGGACGAAAGAGTTTATTATTAACGCATTTATTTTATTATCATAATTCACCACAGATAGCAGCCATAATCGCTAGTAATCCT
>CAZPSR010000301.1:0-1743 GCA_964589135.1 uncultured Syntrophomonas sp. | reverse complement strand
TTATTTCCCAGAATAAACTGGGCTCGCCTGCACATACTAAGGCTACAGTCAGTGATACCCCAACCTTTTAAAGTATTAAGGTTTCCTTTAATAAGGCAATCTGCTTACTTTAAAAAACAGGAGCTGTTAATACAGCACATGAACTGGTATCACTGACTTTTTCGTGTTTACAGCTAATAATTTCTTCCCTTTTTTCGTCTATGCAGGTAACCCTTGCCAAACATCATAGTCTTTTCCCACTTGAGGTCTTAAGGAATGCCTATAAATATGGCTCAACCCATAACCAATACCATTATGTAGATAACCATAAAATGTTTTGAGCAAAGTTTATTGGATCATGATTTGATAAAAGCAAAACCCTCACTTATAAAAGGTATTTACTAGAGATGTTATTAGCAAATGGGAGTTCAATAAGCTTAGCAGTAGCGGAGGGCTCTAAAGAAATGACTAGCAGCTATCGTTTAATTAATGATATTCGGCTGGGCTTGTTAAAATCGGTCCTGGCCTTGGGATATACAAAGGAAGCCATACCAATATAATATAATGAACATATAAGGGGCAAATAGATTAATAGGTAATAGTATAATGGTTTGTCCAGGTAGAGATATACCCCAGCCAAAGAGATCAGGCCCAATAAAGGGGTTAACCAAAACTGTATTATAAAGATAGCGTATTCATAAACTCCCAGGAAATTATTTGAAGTAATAAGGATAAAAGCCAAAAACAAGCCCGGAGCCTGCCAGATTAAGGCAGTCAGGATTTGTTTTCTCCGGGATAGTTGGTAAGCCCGCCGAGCCTCAATGCCTATAATCAGCACATATAAGAAAGCCACTATAATATCCAGGCCGGAAAAGTAACTGCTGAGAATGCCGGCGGCAATAGCTGTAATATGAATAAAATATAGCCTTATAGTATTTACCAGCATTTAATATCCTTTCTCGCGAATAATGCTTGTATTTGTACTACTATAAAAATTATCGGGAGAAATCCACAAATCTCCACTTTCATCCAGGTCCAGTCCCTCTTCCAGGTAAGCTCGCCAAATCAGCTTGCTGCAATTCCATATTCGCTCCCCCGGTTTGAAAGCCAGGGCATAAAACATCTTACCTTGTAAATTTTGGGCATAATCCACCGCTTGCTGCTTGATTTCAGGCTCCGCTTCTACCCTAAGCAGACAGACTTCCTTATAATCACGAAAGTGATCGATAGGACGAATATGTACTCCATAATCAACAAAGGCCTCTATAACCTGGCCCTGTCCAATATACATAGCTACGTGGGAAAAACGGCCATAGGCGCAGTCAGGATACCCTCCCAGGATTATATCCCCTACCTGCAAACCGTTGAAAGATATATCATTGGCATACCGCATATTTATGCCATAAGCGAAATTTCCCTTTGCTGCACTATCCAGATACTGATACATAATGGCCTCCGGATTCAGAAAAACCATCCGATTACTGCTCAGCAGCAATGAAAAAAATATTATTACCAGCAACGGAAATAGAAGCAGGCAAAATTTATCCAGCCCTCTTGTAGGGTTAACATTCATATGGTGTCTCCCTTTATACTATATCCTGCTTAAACTATATTACCATTTTTTCTTGCTCATAAACCGCCCAAGACCGCTGGAATTAATAGCCATCTCCTCCCGCCCTTTATTTTTGTCCAACCCTTTATAAAATTCCCCCGATCGACCTGGACATCCGACTTGGCCAAAATCTATATTCGGTTATTTATTTC
>CAZPSR010000300.1:0-1776 GCA_964589135.1 uncultured Syntrophomonas sp. | reverse complement strand
ACCTTTATGAAGCCTTATTCCAGTATGTCATTGACCCGGAAAAAGAAGCTAACCTAAAGTATTTCATCGAGAAGCTGGAAAATCACATTAAAAGTAAACCTCGGGCCCCTTTTTCCATGCCCTTGGACGAATTGGACTTTTTGGGAGAAGGACTACAGGAACTGAGGCTCTTGAACTGGCTGGAAAGCCCGGTAGCAGTCTTTGAAATCGAAATAAGCGGGAATGCTAATAATTCAGAGGAAGAACTGGAAGAGATTTATAACCTGCTCCTGGATTTGCTTACTTTCAATAAAAAAGCCGGAGAGAATATTATTTATGTATACTCCAATCGCCTGACTATTTACTAAAGAATTAACATTGGGGATAACTAGGATAATTGACAAGCAGAACCGGCAGAGACCCACTGAAAAATTCTCTTAAATCTGTGATGCTGAGGGTAAGCGGAGCATCTTTTAACTGTATAAACACCAATAATAGCTATTGCAGATGAGATCCTTCATCTTCGGATCCTCAGGATGAAACAGGTGCTTTTTCAGGGGTCTCGAACCGAGAACACGGTTAATTAGTAGGCTAAGACGGCTTCCCTTATTATTTTGGCGGCTAATATAGAGGTGATCTCGGAGTTATCATAGGGAGGGGAGACTTCCACCAAATCAAACCCCACTATATTCAGGCCCTGTAACCCTTGCATAAACTGCAGAACCTGGCGGGAGGTAAAACCTCCAGCTTCTGGAGTACCGGTTCCAGGGGCATAAGCTGGATCAATCACATCAACATCCAGGGTAAAATACACTGGCCGGCTGCCTATCAGACTTTTTACTTCATCCAGCACTTCCAACAAAAGATCAGGATAGATCTTGGTGTGGGATTCAGCGTAGTTCAGCTCTTCCCGAGTACAGGAGCGTATCCCCAGCTGAAAAACTCGCCCAGGTCCCAGCAAATCAGCAGCCTGTCTTATAACCGAAGCATGGGACAGGGTTTCCCCCAAATAATGATCCCTTAAATCAGCATGGGCATCCAGCTGCAATACGACCAGCTCTGGATAGTGCTGGTAATAGGACTTGATTAAAGGCCAGCTGACCAAGTGTTCTCCACCCATGGAAAACACTTTTTTGCCCTGTTCCAGAAAATAATTGCTTGTTCGTTCAATGCGTTTAAGAGATTCGATAACATTACCAAAGGGCAGGATAATATCTCCGGCATCATAAAATTCCAGGTTTTCCAGCGAGCGATCTTGGTAGATGCTGTATTCCTCAATACCCTCGGATACTTCCCGGATACGATAAGGAGCCAGGCGGGTCCCTGGCCTGAAGCTGGTAGTAGCATCAAAGGGAATTCCCAGGAGTACTTTATCACATTCCTCTAAATTACGGGAGGCAGCCATGAAGACTGCCTTTACCTCCAGATACTCAATGGCTTTCTTCATACCTTATTCTCCATTCCCTATGATCTGCTTAACCAATACCGGCAGCTGAAAAGCTGCTTGATGCAGTTTATTGCTATAGTATCTACACCCCTCTTGATAGTTATGGTATGCTTGCTCTGGATCATATTTTTTCGATCCGATAGTAAAGCTCCACAAACCGCTGGGATAGGTGGGGATATTGGCCAGGTAAAGTTTGGTCAAAGGGAATAGGTCTTTGATGCCATTAAATGCCATCTGCACCACATCAGGACGGTAATAGGGAGAATCGATTTGAACCACCAGCATTCCGTCATCTTTTAGCAGTTTAAAAACATTAGCATAAAATGATTTAGAAAACAATTCAATAGCCG
>CAZPSR010000299.1:0-1820 GCA_964589135.1 uncultured Syntrophomonas sp. | reverse complement strand
GTTGACAATGAAGGTGTTTTTTAATATACTATTATATTTAAACTTGACAAGTCTACATTTTTATTATAAAATTAACAGGATAAAAGAAAGAAGGTGGTAAAGTGAGTTCTCCAAGGGCCATATCAGATATAAAGAGAGATTTGGAATCTTTTGTGGGCAGCAAGATAAGGCTGAAAGCTAATCGGGGCAGGAACCGAATTATAGAAAAAGAGGGGGTACTCGAATCGATATACCCCAATATTTTTGTTATCAAAATAGATGAGAGAAAGGTTGAGCGTCGGGTTTCGTACAGTTACGCCGATGTGTTAACCGAAACTGTAGAACTATTTGTTTATGATCAGCAGAACTTGGAAATACGCATACCTTCAGCCAGTATGTAATATATTAAAAAAAGCAAAATTTTTAACCGCATGCTTCATGCGGTTTATTGTTTTTCTGGAGCCGCAGGCCCCAAGCACAAGCAAATACTCCTGATTTTCGAAACCCTTCCAGTTCTTGGTCTAGTCACATCCTGGACCGATTTTGAATAAGGTATTTTAGCAAAGCCGATTTAAAAGGAGCCGGTGGAGATTAAAATACTTTTTGTTAACTCCGCCCCCCTAATAACCCGGGGGATAGGACCAGCTTTTGCCGATTTGGGGCATCAGGTCAAATATATCAATATAGATCTGGATGAATCCTCCCTTAGCCTGGCTATAGATACCTTTAAGCCAGACCTGGTATTCAATGATGGGGGTATCAATCGCATGGAAAAACTATTCCCTTTGCTAAACGACAGACGGCTTCCTCATATATACTGGGCCATTGAGGATCCCAGCGCATATCCTTTGTCCCTCCCCTATGCCTTAAAATCAGCCCTGGTCCTAACCCCCTGCCGGGAGTCTCTTCAACAATATGCCAGATGGGGTATCAAGGCCCAGGAGATGATGTTCGCCTGTCATCCCCGCTTTCATTATTCCGCCCCAGTTGACCCTGACTATGCCCATGAGGTGGTTTTCATAGGTAATTATTATGACTATCATGATGATCGCAGGGAAGGTATGGATAATATCTTAAAGCCAGCTTTGGCCAACTTTAACCTGAAGATTTATGGCAACCAGTGGTGGCTGAACCCGGGGGTGGAGTTAAACTTGGCCCCGGGCCAGTTTAGAGGTTATTTAGCTAACGAAATGCTTCCGGTAGTATGTGCTTCAGCCCAAATTATCTTGGGAGTTCATTCTATTGCTAATTCAGAAACTATGATGAGCATGAGGACTTTTGAAATCCTAGGTAGTGCAGGATTCTACTTAACCCAATGGACTCGGTCCATTGAACAGCTATTTAAAAACCATTATCACCTGGTTTGGTCACGCAGCCCGGAAGAAACCATCGATTTAATCAAATATTATCTGCCCCGTCCCGAACTGAGAAGAAAGATTGCCCAAGAAGGGCAGCGGGAGGTATACGAAAAACATACTTATCATATCCGTCTTAAGGCCATCCAGGGTACCCTGGCTCAAATAACCCCCTGGCGTCCAGCTCTGCCCCGAATAGTACTTATGGATGTCAATGCCCATACCATTATAAAAGTCCAGCAGGCCTTTAGCATCAACAGCTAGCACTATTTGGATCAAGAGCCATAAGCAGTCAGTGCTATGCACCTCCGGGCTGGTAGCTGCATAGCATATATTAAATTGCGCAGTTTGATCAATTGACTGCGGGGCTTAGCTAAATCCTTTTCTAACCCGCTAGTTCTGGTATGGGGTTAAATGGGGAAGGTGATTCCAGCGGTTTGCAGCTTAAAGCCCCAGCAGTAAATGACAGTCAGGGGGTAAAAATTT
>CAZPSR010000298.1:0-1852 GCA_964589135.1 uncultured Syntrophomonas sp. | reverse complement strand
GCCCAAAATTATCAGGAAGGTGAAAATAATGATAAATGTTCTAGTCTTGATGGGTGGTTTATCCGAAGAAAGGGAAGTATCACTGCGAAGCGGTGCCGGGGTATATGATGCTTTAAAAAAGGTTGGCTACCAGGCCAAAACCTTGGACTTGAACCGGGATAATCTGGATCAAATCAAAGATATGAATCCTGATGTAGTATTCATTGCCTTGCATGGAAAATATGGCGAAGATGGTACAGTACAGGGATATCTGGATATTCTTGGTATACCTTATACTGGGTCTGGGGTTGAAACTAGTGCCATTTGTATGAACAAAGGTACTACCAAAAAGATACTGGTTTATGAAGGCATACCCACAGCTGATTTCGTAATTGTCAAGCAAAGTGAATATAATCTAAACCAAAATTTACTGCAGATAGTTGAGAAGTTGGGGCTTCCACTGGTAGTAAAGGCAGCAACTCAGGGGTCAAGTATCGGGGTTTATATAGTGAAAAACCAGGCCGAACTGGCTTCGGCCATTGAAGCAGCTTTTGCCTATGACCAGGAAGTAGTAATTGAGGGATTTATTGATGGTCCGCAGCTAACCGTATCCGTAGTTGGAAATGAAGATCCACTGGTCTTGCCCATAATTGAGATTACAGCGGCCAATGAGTTTTATGATTATGAATCCAAATATACTCCAGGAATGTGTGAGCACCTAATACCAGCACGAATCAGCTCAGCCCTGGAGACACAAGTTATGGAAATCAGCAAAAAGGTTTATACTTCCTTTAAATGTCGGGGATATGCTCGGGTTGATTTTATGATTGATAAAGATGATAATCCTTATGTTTTAGAGATTAATACTATACCAGGCATGACTGCCATGAGTCTGGTCCCTGATGCAGCTCGGGCCGCAGGTATTAGCTATGAAGAATTAGTAGACCGCATCACCCGCCTGGCTATGGTAAAATAAGGGTTTTTAAACTATTAAGGACCTTGGTGAAGGAAAACACCCGTCAGCATTTGATAAGGACTGATATTATGACTAATTTTCTGCCTGCAGGTATTATTAACGAAAACCTGGATGAAATAGTAGAGAAGATTGACCGGCTTAGGGAGCTGGGCCAGGATTGCAGCCTGGAAGTTCAGCAGGAACTACAGGTTTTAAAAGAAATGACCTTGGAGCTGAGGTTATTTATGAGCAGTTTTAGCTGTCAGCCCTTAATATACACCGGCCCCGGCAGTACTGAGGAAATAATTCAGAGATTGGAGTGGGCTTTGGCCTTTAGTGAGGAAGTGGATTCCATGGAATTATTAAAGTGGCAAATAAAAACTAAAAGCAAGGCATCCCCCAAATAAATAGTAATTTACTTACCTTAAGATCTTGGTCTTAGGGTAATTTATTGTCGAAATACTCTAAATTTTCAAGTAAACAAATGTTTAGGGAGGCAGCAAATGTTTAGCATTAATGATCTGGCGGAAATACTGCACAGTATTGACGGACGTGGGTATAAGGCTTATAAGGATATCCAAGGGAGATCTTACCGACGTGAATGAGAAAGCTGATCATTACTGCCTTATTACACCGCATCCTTGGGCTGCAGCCTAAAGTGAATAAAGAAATAATATCTGGGTAAACATGGAATAGATGGTTTGTTGATAAAAAATTGCTTTGGGGGCAGGGGATTAAGTGAGTAGTGTGTAAAAGATATAATAATGCTTAAAGGGGCGACCCAAATATGATAATATAACTGAGGCAATAAATGACGCTAAAAACCTGGTTAGGTTATAAATCACCTTTTGCACCCCTATACCTTTGTGGTACCCTATATTTATATGAATTATCTTAAATTACCTTGCCAAAAAGCAC
>CAZPSR010000297.1:0-1882 GCA_964589135.1 uncultured Syntrophomonas sp. | reverse complement strand
ATAAAAAAAGTTACTCTGCAGTCCGGTCAGGAAAGGCTATAAAACTGCGAATGGCCTTAGCCAGGTTTTTTTCCGGCAGTGACAGGGTTTTTACTATTGGTATGCTTTTTTTAAAGGTTTTTCCATAAGTGCTTTTTTCCAGACGGTGATCCAAGACCACTACCACTCCCCGGTCAGTCTCACTCCTGATTAAACGGCCGGTGCCCTGCTTGAAGCGCATGGCTCCATCCGGCAGCATAAAATGCTGAAAACTATTCTGACCTTGGAAGCGACAGTTCTTGTCAGCTGCCATACAAAAAGGATCAGAGGGTGACCTGAAGGGCAATTTAGCAATGACTACACAGCGTAATGAATCACCTTTTACATCAATACCTTCCCAGAATGTTTCCAGTCCTAAGAGAACTGAATCCTTCTGGGTCACAAATTCTTCCAACAATGAGCCTGATGACCCATTCTGATCTTGAACCAGGAGATTAATGCCCTGGGCCCGACATAAAGGCCCGATAGCCTCTGAGACCTCCTGCAGCTGTTTGCGGGCGGTAAACAAAACCAGGATGCCTCCTCCGGTAGCATCGATAATATCCAGTAGTACTCGGGCGGTGGCAGAGCTATGTTCCCCGCTGTTGGGGGGAGGCATGGTGGATACGGTAAAGAGAATAGCCTGATTTTCATAATCAAAAGGGGATTTCTGCAAGATGGTCCTTATCCGTTCATCATTCTGATAGTAACTCAGGCCTACTTTATCCAGGTAATAATCAAATCGCTCTTCTATAGCCAGAGTAGCCGAAACCATAATCAGGCTTTCCAAATGATTATATAGACGGTCTCTTAAAATATCACCAATCATAACATAAGACGAAGTCATAGCAACTGCCAGGCCATTTCTATATTCTATCCAATTAATGCAGTCCTTACGGTCCAGGTTTTCCTCCATTATCAGGTAGGCATTTTCCCCCACTTCCTGCAGATTGTCTACAAAACCCTTTAGCTCTCCTTCCTCTTCCCGTCCGCTTAGCTCCTCTTGCAGCATCCGGAGCTGATCTGTTAACACCTTGAGGTTGCCCTGCCATTCCAGATAGCTGTCCATAAGCTGGGCAAACCAGCTTTGTTCCAGGTGCCTATCTTCTATTACCATGGAATAGTTGCTTTCCCTGGACTGACGGCTACTGCTTAAAATGGAAAAGATATCATCCAATCCTTGCCTGGATCGTGATACCAATTCGCTGGCTCCATTCAGACCCTCCATTAAATGGGGGTAGCGGCTTCTCAGATGTTGCAGGTACCCTCGGGCAAATTTTTTATCTTTATAGTATAAGGCTTTAAGCAAATCGCTGCTTTCCAGGTAGGAAAAAGTACAGGCCAGCTTATCAAAGGATTCCCGGTCAAAATGATGGGCTTCATCAATAACCAGGTATTTATACTCCGGCAACAGGCTGTGGTTAACCTGTAGATCAGACAAAAGCAGAGCATGGTTTACCACGATGATATCCGCTTTATGCAAATTGCGCATCATTTTCAGGCGAAAACATTTATCATGATAGGCACACAAGTCCTTGCGGCAGCCTCGGCGATCAGCGGCCAGTATTGGCCAATGTTTCATAAGTTCCCCATCCAAGCTTAATTCCTTTTTATCTCCGCTACGGGTGCGTTCGGCCCAATTCAATATCTTGCTGATAAACTGCTGCTGAGCTTCGCTTAAAGTTTCCTTGCCGGCCAGGATCTTGGTATATTTGTTCCAACACAAATAATTCTCCCGCCCCTTGGCTTCCATGTATTTAAGATCCAGTCCGGTGGCTTCCAGCAAGGAGGGAATGTCTCGTCCAATAATCTGCTGCTGCAAGGCCTTGGTCCGGGTGGATATCACAATTTTTTCCTTCTCTCT
>CAZPSR010000296.1:0-1993 GCA_964589135.1 uncultured Syntrophomonas sp. | reverse complement strand
AGTCCAAAAAGATCGGAGAGGTTGACTTAGCTGAATGATGATTTTTAAACTATGATTGACAATAAACGAATGATCATTTATTATTTAGCTTATCTAATCGGAAGGAGAGAATAAGATTGTCTATCAGCAGAAGAAATTTTATTAAAAGAGCAGCTTATTCTAGCATTGCCGCTACTGCTGTATTAAGCGGTACAAGTCGAGGGATGGCAGCAATAGATAGCAGTGATGAATATCTTAGTATTATTGATTTAAGCAAGTGTGACGGATGTAAGAATAGAGGAATTCCACGCTGTGTTGCGGCCTGCCAGAGCAAGAACCAAAGTCGTTTTCCCCAAGCTGAAAAGCCCATCAGAGATTATTGGCCTCAACCCAAACACGAAGATTGGTCAGATAAACAAGGGTTGACTAATCGCCTTACCCCTTACAATTGGACTTATGTTCAACATTTAAAAGTGAAACATGAGGGACAGGATTATGAAATTAATGTGCCCCGTCGCTGTCTGCATTGCAATAATCCCCCCTGCGCATCTCTCTGCCCGTTTGGAGTCAATGAAAAGATGCCTGAGGGTCCGGTATTAATAAACCCCAATGGATGTTTTGGCGGAGCTAAGTGCCGGGATGTTTGCCCCTGGGAGATACCCCAGCGGCAAGCTGGAGTCGGTCTATATTTGCAGGTGGCTCCCAAATACGCTGGAGGCGGAGTCATGTATAAATGCGATATGTGCTACGACTTGATCCAGGATCATAAGGAACCTGCTTGTGTCTCGGCCTGCCCCAATAATGCTATGCTTTTTGGTCTTAAAAGAGATATGCAAAAATATGCCCTAAAGTGGGCCGAAGAAAATTCAGGCTTTTTATATGGTATGGACGAAAACGGGGGCACCTCAACTATTTATTTATCTACCGTTCCCTTTGAAGCCATTCATAATGCCATTTTAGAGCAAGAGATGGACGGTAAACCTGGAAAACCAGGGATGCCGGTGGGAGTGGATAATATTCTGGATGAACCGGCAGGTATGGCCCAGGGCTTTCTAATCGCTCCCATAGCCGGTTTATTAGGGGCCGGGCTTAGTGTCTATAAAATAATGACAGGAGCTGATAATAATGATGATAATGAGGCATAGGTGGCAGGTCCGCCTGGTTCACTGGATCACGGCCTTTTCTATCTTTCTGTTGTTCTTTACCGGCTTCGGCCAGATGCCGGTGTATAAGCGTTATTTAGTTGACCAAATGCCGGGCTTAGGCTGGTCCAGTAATTATTTAATCACCTTGAATATTCACTATTATGCCGCTATGGTGTTAATATTCATCAGTTTTTATTATCTCTTCTATCTTTTCTTAACTAAAGAAAGAGATGTCTTGCCTAGAAAAGGAGATTTTAAAGAGAGCCTTTTGATATTCTTATCCATGGCGGGCTTGGCCGAGGAGCCGGAAAACGGCAAATACCTGGCTGAACAAAGGATGGCCTTTGCAGTAACTGCTTTTACCATTGCCGGCCTCATTATTACCGGTCTGATCAAAGTGTTAAAGAATTTACCGGATATCAGTATACCCCTTTCCCTAAGCTTTTGGGCTACCCAGATCCATAATCTGCTGACCGTTGTCTTGCTGATATCCATAGTAATACATTTATTGGCTTTTTTAATCAAGGATAATCGTCCTTTATTTCCCAGCATGTTTACCGGTCGGATTTCTTTGGATTACGCCAAACGCAGGCATCCATTGTGGATAAAAATAATTAAGGGTAAGCTTCATTAAACAGAGTCAATTTTTATAATGATAAGTAGGTTTTACTAAGGGCCCTTGCGAGGGCCTTAGCCTTTTCTTCCCTACCTAATGTAAAATTGCTGTAATATTGGAACCATCTCCTCATCCATATAAAAAATCGAAATAATGGCAAACTAGGCTTTTGACACCCCTGCCATATAAAGTTATAATATAGTTAGTAAATATTATTTATATGATATATTTATCAGTTTACGCGGAATCCCTG
>CAZPSR010000295.1:0-2002 GCA_964589135.1 uncultured Syntrophomonas sp. | reverse complement strand
GCCTTGGCCTCCATCCCAATCACCCCCCAAACCCCTCGCTGATACCCTTCCCTATGCTGATATAAACCCTCCAAGGTATAATGGTCAGTGATAATGATGAAATCCAAACCCACCTGGGAAGCCCTGGCTGCTATATCCTCTATATCCAGCGAACCATCCGAAAATGTAGAATGCATATGCATATTACCACGATATTCATACATCTACACCACCTCCATAACAACGGGGATGATTCGCTTATAAGTTCTTACAGCTCAGAACCTCCCCCCAGGGCAACTATAGCTTATACAGGGTACTTTCATCCAAGAATGAAATTCCCTTTTCATTAAATATTCTTCTGGCTTTGACAATATCTTCTACCTTAAATATCACCAGGGCATCGTCGCCCTTGGTTCCCAGGAATGCATATAAGTATTCGATGCTTAGTTCTTTTTCAGTCATCTGTTCCAGCACTGAGGCCAAGCCTCCGGGTGAGTCCGGCACTTGTACCGCTATTACTTCGGTCTCACTGACGGTAAACCTGGCATCCTTCAGCACTTGGTAAGCTTTAGTCGGATCACTGACTATCAGCCTTAATATTCCGAAATCTGAAGTGTCGGCTATGGATAAAGCCCGGATGTTAATTCCGGCTTCTCCCAGAACCTTGGTCACATGAGCCAATCTTCCCACTTTGTTTTCCAGGAATACAGATATCTGTTTGGCCATAAGTATACCTCCTTTTATAATGGTGTTTATCGATTCTCTTTTCCCTCTGCCTCGCTTCTTTAATGTTTTAAGTCCTGCCAGGGAAACCCGGCCATCTATGCCTGGAGCACTTTTCTAATCTTTGGCCGAAATGGCCCTTATAATTGGCGTTTATCGATTACTCTTCTAGCCTTGCCTTCGCTTCTTTCTATGGTTTTAGGTTCTACCAGACGGACCCGGACCGCTATGCCTAAAGCACTTTCCAAATCCTTGCTGATTTGTAAGCCCAGGTTCTCCATTTTTCTAACTTCATCGCTAAATACTGATTCAGAAACTTCTACATGGACTTCCAGCTCATCCAGATTGCCCCTTCTATCCGCAACCAACAGATAGTGAGGGGCTACTCCCGGTATATTCAATAAGACGCTTTCAACCATGGAGGGAAATACATTAACCCCCCGAATAATAACCATATCATCGGAACGCCCCAGTATTTTTTTCATACGGACATGGGTTCGGCCACATTCACAAAGCGATCGGTTCAGAGCACTTAGATCCCGGGTGCGGTATCTGATTATGGGCAGGGCCTCTTTGGTAATGGTGGTTAAAACCAGTTCTCCTGGCTCACCATCCGGCAGCACCGCACAGGTTTCGGGATCAATAATTTCAGGAATAAAATGGTCCTCAGCAATATGCAGTCCATTTTTGGCCAAACATTCTATAGCTACCCCGGGGCCAATTATTTCACTCAGTCCATATATATCATAGGCATTTATTTCCAGTTTCTTTTCTATTTCCTTGCGCATATTCTCCGACCAGGGTTCAGCCCCAAATACTCCCGCCTTCAACTTCAAGTCGGAAGGTTTTATCCCCATTTCCTGCATGACCTCGTACATGAAAAGGGCATAGGAAGGGGTACAGGTTAAAATGCTGCTGCCAAAATCCTGCATTAACATTATCTGCCGCTTAGTATTGCCACCAGAGGTGGGAATTACCGAAGCCCCTATTTTCTCGGCCCCGTAATGGGCTCCCAGGCCCCCCGTAAAAAGTCCATAGCCATAGGAATTCTGAATGACCGAATACCTGCTGGCCCCAGCGCTGTACAGGGCCCGGGCCATCAATTCAGCCCAGATATCAATATCTTTGCTGGTATAACCTACCACGGTAGGTTTACCAGTAGTGCCGGAAGAAGAGTGTATTCGAACCACATCACTCATCGGCACGGCAAACAAGCCGAAAGGATAATTGTCTCTTAAGTCCTGCTTGGTGGTAAAGGGTAATATCTGTAAATCTTCTATTTTTCGAATATCTTCGGGTT
>CAZPSR010000294.1:0-2008 GCA_964589135.1 uncultured Syntrophomonas sp. | reverse complement strand
GAAAAAATATATCCGAAACAATATTTTAATGCATAAGGAGGGAAAATTTTGGAGAAACAGCAGATAAATTGTTCGGTTGAAGACTGTATGTATAATGAAAAGGGCAAAGCATGTGGGTTGGAGTCCATTAAAATCGACTATTTTCATGACCCTATTTCCTCGGATCAGCAGAGCTTGTGTGCAGATTTTTGCCGCCGGGGTCAGGTAAGATCTGATGTACATTTGGATGGAAAGGGGTATCGCTAAGATGAGATCACAGCAGATATTTTGCCAAGTAGACAGCTGCAAGTATTTTGATCATCAGGGAAAATGCAAGCTTAAGAATATCCAGGTAGGACCGGCTGGGCCTTATTTTTATGGGCAAAATAACCATGATACTTTTTGTGAGAGCTGGGAACAGAAGGAATAGCTGCAGTGCCGGGGGTTGAAATTAACCCCCGGCACTGCTGTACGTTATAAGTCATTGTGGTTACGAGCATTATACTTTATCCCGCCGTCGTTCGGTCTTATTTGGGGGAAGGAGTGAGCCTTATCAGGTAATGCTGGTAATAGGAGCTGCCTGATCATTATAAGTGGCCTTACCCTTCCTTAATTATTTGAGCGTAAGCGAAACATACTGTGGTCCTGTGCAGCAGGGCTCCTTCTTCTACTAAAGCATAACACTCGAATGTAATTACCTGACCACCTGACCAGCTTTCCACTTTCCACCTGACCAACTTTCCACCTTTTAGTAATACAAATGCCTTATTTCCTCCAGGGTCGAAAGGTCGTTGGCTTTGATTCCCCCATAGGCAATGCTGTATATATTATTACCGATGATCAGGATGCGTCTCACGTTCTTGTCGCTGTTATACCAATAATCTCCGGCTTTAAGGTAATCCTCCGCATTTAGATGGGATATTCTTCCCCGATAAGTCAATCCTTGTTCAGACACGGTGTAAATGTAGGCGCCCTGGAATTCAAAGCTGGAATAGGAATTTTGGGGGCTTTTTTCCGTATAGATCTGGGCGGGGAAGGCCAGCAGATCCTGGTAGAGTAAAAAGGCCCGGTGGTTTTCGCAGGCTTCGGAATAACTGCCGGCAGAGCCCATAACCTTTAGATCTATTTCCCGGGGCTGGGTTACATCTTCTACATCATAAAGAGAGAGCTTAAGGCCACCCTGTATAACGCCTCCCGATTTGTTTAAGTTGGTGTCATAACCCAGGCCGATAACATAATGATCCCTATAGGGATGCAGATAATTGCTAAAACCGGGAATCTTCAATTGCCCCAACACTTTTGGGTTTTGGGGATCCAGGTCAATCACAAAAAATGGGTCTGCCTGGCGGAAAGTAACCATATACAGGCGATCCTGCAGAAAACGGGTGGAATAGATTCTTTCTCCGGGAGCAATCCCGGTGATGGAATTGAGCACCTTTAGGTTCGGGTCCAGTATATAGACCGAGTTTTGGGAATTGGTGCTGGACCACTCCTGGGTGGTGGTGGCGACCCGAAGATTGCCGGCATATTCATCCAAGGCGAACTGGTTGAGCACACTGCCGGGGACCTGGCCTTTGGCTTGGTACTCGATGCCATCTTCTAGGCTGAATTTATATATCCGGGTTGCTGCCTCGTGGTAATAGTTGCTCCCATTCCGCTGGTACTCCAACCCGGTCAGATAGAGATTTTCACTTGAACAATAAACTTGGCTGCCGGAACCCAGAAAGGTTTCCAGAGCAAATTCATTGTGGCTGGCTAAATCTACTCGGGCTATGTGCAGATAGGAATCATGGATCAAATCTGGGAAATAGCGAATTTCACTATAGGGTTTTTCCAATGGGGTTTGATTTATATAATAAACTGGTTGGCAGGGAACATTGAGGTACTGGCTGCTCACAATATAGACCTGACTGCCTATTTTGCGGGAAGAGATATAGTTTCCTTCGATCTGGAAGCGATCTAGTTTGACCGGATTATTTTTATTCTTAATATCATAAGTTTGGATAATTATATTGTTTTTATAATTATA
>CAZPSR010000293.1:0-2018 GCA_964589135.1 uncultured Syntrophomonas sp. | reverse complement strand
TCCGACCAGCTCTGCCCTGGTTTCTAAATTCTCTACAGCGTTTGGGTTCATTATGGAAACACTTTTCATGATAACATTCCTGCTCACCAGCACTGAAGATAAATTCCTGTCCGCAGTCCTGACAAATTAATGCTTTGTCTTCAAACATTGAAATCCCTCACTTTGTATGATTTTGCCGGAGGTCACCAAAATGATTATCCAGCTTCCTACCGACCCGTATTGCATATTATAAAGCTCTAAAATTGAAATAGCAAGGAATCTGTTGGCAGCTTTTCCCTAATATCCGCTGCCAGTGGCCCAGGTGATCACCTTAACACTTCCAGCACCAGCTTCCATAAGGATACGAGTACACTCCCGGATAGTTGACCCAGTTGTATAAACATCATCAACCAGCAGAACATTTTTGCCTTTAACTAGAGCTGCATCAGTTACTTCAAAGGCACATAAAAGATTTTCCACCCTTTCTTCCCGGGTTAGTTCTCTTTGGGAAGGGGTTTCCTTTATTCTTCTCAAGAGGTTGGGATACATACGTCTTTTGGAAACCTTGCTGATCTGTTTGGCCAATACCTCCGACTGGTTAAAACCCCTTTGCTTCAGATTGCCTTTGGAAATAGGTACCGGCACAATAATATCCAGAGGCCAAAAACCAGGTTCTTCAATTACCACTGCTGCCATCATATCTCCCATTTTTACACTCATATAGCGACGGCATAAGAATTTCAAAACCTTGACTGCTTTGCGCAACTTATCGTTGCAGTATGGTCCTACCGCACGAGCAATTTTGAATTCCGGAGGGTTATCCCGGCATTCGGCGCAGCTGTTGTCCTCCAGCCCATCCAGATATTTGCCGCATTTTTGGCAAATTGGCTTGCTGTTTTGGGTCTGTATTATTTCATCCTGACACTGCTGACACCATGGACGTCTACTGTGAAATCTTCCTTTTTCTCGACATAAGCTGCATTCATTAACTGGAAATAGAATGTCCATAAAAATATTCTCCATTGCCCCACCTCAAACTCTTTTTACCTAATTAATGCAAAAATCGTATGAAAACAACCCCCTCCAGTCTTTGCATACGATTTTAATTTCTTATTTAATCATAACCCATATATGCTTTTTTTTCACTGTATACTAAGCAAGTTTCCGTTTCTCCAAAATCTATTATCTACATTCAAATATTGTGGGTTCTTAGCACTGGAATCTTATAGGCCAGCAAAATGTGACTAAAAATTCCCCTGGGCTTACCATCTATCTCCTCTTCTTCAGCCAGGGAAATAGTAAGACGCTGGCTGGGGGAAGGGGACTTTATCTGCTTGCTCCCATGGATTAGAATCATCATAATGGTCATCCAGATGGCAAAACATAGGATTTTAAGACAAACAGCCACAAAAAGAACCTCCTTTTAGCCAGTTTATATATAATATGCGGCATGGAGGTCAGTTGATTACTTCTTTTTACTAGTCTTCGCTAACTATATTATTTTTTAATGCATATACAGCAGCCTGAGTGCGATCTTTAACTCCCAATTTGCGAAAAATGCTGGTTAGATGGTTTTTTACCGTTTTTTCGCTGATAAACATATTTTCTGCCATTTCCCTATTTGAATTGCCTTTTACCAATAGGGCCAGTACATCCCGTTCCCTTTTGGTAAGTTTTACCTCATCTTGTTCTTGCTCGGCCCGGTTGAGTTCTTCTATAAGGCGATTGGCAACCCTAGGATGGATAACTATCTCACCTTCCATAACCCGGTGAATAGTATCAATTAACTCGCTTCCGGCCACATCCTTAAGCATGTAAGCAGAAACCCCCGCTTTGACCATTGCCATTACTTCTTCATCTTCATAAATAGTCAGGGCAATAATTTTGGTGGAAGGTTTTTCCCGTTTGATTACCTGGGTAGCTACAATACCGTTGGTTCCAGGCATATTGACATCCATTAAAATCACATCAATTTGGTTCTTACGAGCTATATTTATGGCCCCTTGCCCATCTCCAACTACGGTGAGCAATTCAATACT
>CAZPSR010000292.1:0-2029 GCA_964589135.1 uncultured Syntrophomonas sp. | reverse complement strand
CCATCAATGGTACCTGTTTCGCTTTCTTCTAACCAATCCACATCAAAACCCAATGATTCTGCAGCAAAACGGATAGGTATAAAGGTGCGGCTCTGTACAATTTTGGCCGGCACTTCTAATGACAGATTTTCTTCAACACTTATTCCGTTTATGCTCTTTCTGACCTTAGCCAGATCGGAACCAATTACAAATTCGATCTTTATACTATCGGTATATACGCCGACAGCCTGGCTTTCCTCTTCCCAGGTAACCACTGCACCTAAAGACTCCATTATACCGCGCAAGGGTACCAGAGTTCTGCCCGCTTCAATAAAAGGCGCAACATCAGTTGGTACAAGTTTATCATTTATTTTGATTTTTATACCCTTAGCCGGGAGCAATACTGCCTGTTCACCTTCAACTACCTTAATTTTATCTCTGCTGAATATTTGGTAGATAAAATCCGCATTATCCTCATTAAAAGGGGTTATTCCAATTTCTACATAATTTTCATCTTCCTTAGCTGAGGTATGAGTTACAATAAATCCAGCATTAGCAAAATCCTCTGCATGGCTTATAAAAAGATATTGATCAATTTCCCATTGCAATTCTAATAGTTCATTACCCTCAATTTCTTTCAGCCTTTGGTCAATTCTTGCCTGCTCATCAGATGACATATCCGTAGCAATAGCAGGGCTTGCGACACAAACAGTAATGGCAATGCAGATAAATACCATTAGTGCCTTTTTGCCTTTCCATTTCAACATTTTAGTACCTCCCTGTTTAAGAAAATTTTATTTTCACTATAAAAGACGTTATAGAGATAAAAAACTTACACCTGGAAGCAGCTGACCGGATAAAAGAGGTTCGTGGCTGGGAATAATGCGTTCCCGGCTGCCTGCTATCGTTAACACTTTATGAGCACTTTCATGCCAATGATTCGGATCAATAAGAATGCCCGGTGGGTAAAAATCCTGTCCTGGCAATATGGGAATGGAAATACCTTTGCCAGTTAGATCAATGAGTTTATAAATGGCTGGATTAATGTTACTGAAGGTCCCAAACAGATCACCCGCCACAACGTATAAGCCATCAACTGTGCAAACAGCAACCGCCTGTTGTCCTGGCGTATGGCCGGGAACCAAATAGGCCGAAACTCCATCGGCTACCTGGAAATCACCGTCCACCAACTGCAAATCCCCTTGTTCTACCTCAGCAATCAGCTCAGGTACATAAATGTCCCGTTGGGATGGGTCAGGATCTTGGGCAAATTCCCATTCCCGTCGTTGCAGAATGAGACGAGCGGTAGGAAACAAAGCCGTATTGGCGCAATGATCAAAATGGAGATGGGTCAGAATGACTGTGTCTATTTCGCTGGGCAAAACCCCTGCCTGTCTTAGCACATTGCCCAGCAATGTGGGGTTAGGTGCACCAGTATCAATCAAAATCCGCCTCCCATCACCTTTTAAATAAAAAACGAGGATGGGAAAAACCGCAGGTGTCAGCAAAACCTGATTTTCTTGATCTAAAGTATGAACCATGGTTCGGACTGCCCCAACCGGCAGGCAATGAATACGATAGTTGGTCATTTCAATTCACTTTCCTTTTCCTTATTTTAGAAAACAAAATAAGGCCTTAGGAGGCCACTCCATCCATCCCCGTTCGCAGAATCTTTCCTTCGGATAGTTACTGTGGAGCCAAATCCACAGACTGGCATACCCCTTGGTCATCCAACCCATTAGAAAGATCACTGTCACTAAGAGCTATCGTAATGAAATCTTTTAAAATGGAATTAATCCTATTATGTTTTCTGAAAACAAAACTTAAGTAATCAGCAGTAAAAAATTGTTCTAGCGAGATAAACCTGAAATTCCTCTGGGCAAAAACTGGCAGATCGCTAACTATTGTCGCAAAGGAAATGCCTAGACCCATTTCCACATATACAGCACTCAGTTCTATATTAGATGATTCCATAGCCATGCGATAACTTAAACCGCTTTCTTCAAAATACCTATCCAGTTTATTGCGGGGAATTGAACCCTTCGGGGGC
>CAZPSR010000291.1:0-2055 GCA_964589135.1 uncultured Syntrophomonas sp. | reverse complement strand
AGCTCTTGATATTAACAGCTATTGGATTGCAATATACCGGTTTTATTTATATAATGGTATAAGTTTAAATGGAAGGTATGCTCAGGTCCTAGACCTGAGCCTATTTATATCTGCAGCTAAACAGCTTATGGCCTGAATCAGCCCGACCAGGGATAGGGGATTAAGCACCAGATATGGAATACCAAAGCTTAAGAATAGGCCAAGCTGCAGTTTCTAGTTCTCAGGCCCTAGGACAAAACTGCTGGAGTGTGAGTAAGCAAAGATTTTTCGAAACAACTTGTGGGGGCGATAGGCAGATGAATATTGATGAAATAAAGGAACTTATTTTCTTACTGGATAAAAGCAGTATCTCGGAGTTGGAGATACAAAAAAATGATTTTCGACTTGGTCTGAGGAAAGGATCTTGTGCTACTGCTTCGACCGTAGACCGGGTTAGCCCTAAAAGTTGCGGGGAGAATTCAACTAGGGTAGAGCAAGAAGCAGAATCAGGCTCTGATAATGGGGTTGAAGTCTTGTCTCCCATGGTGGGAACCTTCTATTCAAGACCTTCCCCGGATGCAGAACCCTATGTCCAAGTAGGCGATAAGGTAGAAGCCGGACAGACCTTGTGCATAATTGAAGCTATGAAGCTATTTAATGAAATTAAATCCGATTTTGCAGGTACCATATTGGATATCCAAGTCCAAAATGCTGAACCGGTTGAATATGGACAAAATCTGTTCATAATCGCCAGGGGGTGGTAGATTGTTTTCCAGAGTCTTGATTGCCAACCGGGGGGAAATCGCGGTTCGGGTGATAAGAGCCTGTAAAGAATTAGGAATTGAAACCATTGCTGCCTACTCCACAGCTGATCGAGATAGCTTACACGTTAAAATGGCTGACCAGGCGGTATGCATAGGAGGTGCTGCAGCCAGGGACAGCTATCTAAATATATCCAACCTGATTGCAGCTGCCAAGAACCTGGGGGTCCAAGCCATCCACCCGGGTTATGGTTTTTTAGCTGAAAATCCATATTTTGCTGATCTATGCCAAACTTATAATATTAAGTTTATCGGACCCCGGCCTGAGGTGATAGAAGCCCTGGGAGACAAGGTTAGGGCCCGGGCCATTGCTCGAGCTGCCGGAGTACCTCTGGTGCCCGGTAGCGATGGAGCCGTAACTACTTATAAGGAAGCCTTAGAGATAGCCCAGGATATAGGTTATCCGGTGATGATAAAAGCCTCAGCCGGAGGGGGCGGTAAGGGTATGCGCCTGGCCCACAGCCAGGAAAGCCTGAAAGAAGCCCTGGATACAGCTAAAATGGAAGCCAGGGCAGCTTTCGGCAATGATGAGATTTACCTGGAGAAATATATCGAGGAACCTAGGCATATTGAAATACAGGTGTTGGGTGATGAACTTGGCAATCTGATTCACCTGGGAGAAAGGGATTGTTCCCTTCAGCGCCGTAACCAGAAACTGCTGGAGGAAGCTCCTTCTTCTGGTTTAGACCCTCTGACCCGGAAGAAAATGGGGGAAGTAGCGGTGAACATGGCCCGGGCTGCTGGCTATTACAGTGCAGGAACCGTTGAATTCCTGGTGGATAAATACGGCAACTTCTATTTTATTGAAATGAATACCCGGATTCAGGTAGAGCACCCAGTAACCGAGATGGTTACTGGCATTGATATAGTCAAAGAACAGATCCGGATCGGGGCCGGATATCCTTTGAGTTATGCCCAGGAGGACGTGAAACTGCTGGGTTGGGCCATAGAGTGTCGGGTTAATGCCGAAAATCCCCAGCGCAATTTTCAACCTTGTCCTGGAACCGTAGGCCAATATATAGTTCCCGGCGGCCCTGGAGTAAGAGTGGATTCTTCGATATACTCCAATTACACCATTTCTCCTTATTATGATTCTATGGTAGCCAAGGTAATTGTATGGGGAAAGGATCGGCCAGAAGCTATGCAAAGGATGAAGAGGGCCTTAAATGAATTGGTGATCGAGAATATACATACCACCATACCTTTTCATTTGCAGGTCTTGGACAATGCCTTTTTTCAGCGGGGAGAGGTATAT
>CAZPSR010000290.1:0-2068 GCA_964589135.1 uncultured Syntrophomonas sp. | reverse complement strand
TATATCCTAACAAATTAGATATACTACATCAAATGAAAATTTCCTGTCTAATAATTCAAAAAAACATGCTTTATACCACAATTTTGCTGAAATCCGCTATCAACCTGCATAAATCTGCAATTGACTTCAATAAGCTCAAGCGGTTGTTTTTTAATGCTTCGTCTTCCACCATTACCATAACTGCAGTAAAGAAATTATCGACCTCGGTTCTTGCAGAAGCCAAGCTGTGTAAGGCTTGGTCATAGTTAGCCCTTTTAAGATAAGCCCCTAATTCTGACTGCAAGAGCCGCACTCGCTCAAATAGTTTGAGTTCGCTGGGGTCGATGAGATTTGGTATCTGAACCTGGCTGGAATGCCATCTTTTGGATAGATTATGGGAGCGGTTAAATACCACCATTAAATCTTCAAATTTCGCTGTACTTTTAAACTGCTGCAGTGCTGCTCCCCGTTTATATATATCACTAATATTATCTGCCCCATTGCTTAACACCGCATCAATGACATCATAGGCCAAACCCTTTTCCAATAAAACTCCCCGCAAACGCTGCCCAATGAAGTCCACTACCTCAGTAACGGTAGCTTCCTTTTCCTGTTTCGGCTGGGTAGCTTGGAATCCGGAATAAGCCTGGGCCAATACATCTCTTAAATTAAGATCCAGTTGCTGATCAATAACTATATTTACTATTCCCAGAGCCTGCCGGCGGAGAGCATAGGGGTCTTGAGAACCGCTGGGCTTAATGCCTATGGAAAAAGAACCCATTATATTGTCAATCTTTTCACTAAGGCTTAGTACTATACCCGTCGGGGTTTGTGGCAGTTGGTCCCCGGCAAAACGAGGCAGGTAGTGCTCAAAAATGGCTTGGCTTACTTCGGCTTCTTCGTTGCTGTTTCGAGC
Organism: uncultured Syntrophomonas sp.; assembly: GCA_964589135.1. GTDB lineage: Bacteria > Bacillota > Syntrophomonadia > Syntrophomonadales > Syntrophomonadaceae > JAAYJK01. Next base: position 1,173 of record CAZPSR010000290.1, on the reverse strand, counting down.
ATAGTAGCGACCCATAATTCCCTGCAGTTCCGGGAACTCATATACCATATTGCTCATTAAATCCCCTTTGCACAGATAAGCAGCCCGAGCTATTCGGCTTTCGCTGCTCAAGGCCAACTGCTGCCCCAGGTAGCAGGCTAAGGCAGTTATCCGTTCCACCTTTTCCATGATACTTCCCAGCCGTTCATGGAATAATACATTGGCCAATCCTGGAACAATATCTTCCAGCGGTTTCTTAGTGTCCTCTTTCCAGAAGAACAAGGCATCTTCTAGCCGAGCCTTGATTACTCGCTCATTGCCAGCTTGAACCACGTCCAGGCAATAATCAGTTCCATTTCTTACTCCTATGAAACCGGCCATCAACTGTCCGGCCTGGTCATAGACCGGAAAATACCTCTGATGTTCTATCATGGAGGTGGTTAGTACCTCTGGGGGCACTTCCAGATAAGAAGCAGAAAACTGTCCAAAAAAGGCCTGAGGATATTCCACCAAGTAAGTTACTTCCTCTAACAGCTCCGGGTTTTCCAGGGCTGAGCCCCCATGGGCCTTGGCGGTTTCCTGCACTTGTTGCCAGATCAGGGCCCTTCTTTCTTCCTGATCCAGCATCACATAATTTTCTCTTAAGGCCTGAAAATATTCCTGGGCATCGTTTACTTCCAGTGGACCCCGGCCCAGGAAACGGTGACCGAAGGTGATACGACCTGATTTAATGTTTTCCAACTGTAAGTTGATCACCTGATCCCCGAAAAGAACCAAAACCCAACGAATGGGACGGGCAAAGCGGGTTCCGTAATACCCCCAGCGCATGGATTTGGGAAAGACCAAGCTATATACCAGGTCGTGGAGTAAATCTCCCAAAATTTCCGCACTAGGTCGGCTGGTTTCTTCTTTGACCGCAAAAATATATTCGACTCCGTCCACCTCTTTAGTCAGCAAATCCTCCGGCTTAACCCCCTGTCCCCGAGCAAAGCCCTGGGCAGCTTTAGTGGGTCGGCCTTCCTTATCATAAGCAATGGCCTTTTTGGGGCCCCGATTCTCTATCCGGGCTGCCTCCTGGGTTTCTTCCAGAGCAGAGATGTAAAGAGTTAAACGGCGGGGAGTTCCATACACTTTTAAATCTTTAAACTGCAGCCGGGCCTCAGCAAATTTCTTTTGGGCCAAGTGGGATAAATC
>CAZPSR010000289.1:0-2088 GCA_964589135.1 uncultured Syntrophomonas sp. | reverse complement strand
GCCAAAATCAAGATGGATCCGTTCTTATTTATATATGGTTTGGATAAATACCTGGATGGACAGGGAAAGATGAGAATTAGGTTTTCGGTTTTATTCAAGATAGTTAATGCAACTGGCAGTGAAATCAATCAGGGGTCACTGCTCAGATATCTGGCAGAAATAATGTGGCAGCCCGGTGCTGCAATAAGTGAATATATAGAATGGGAAGAGATCGATGAAAGATCAGCCAGGGCGGTCATGAGTTACCGGGGGGTAAGCGCTGGGGGAATTTTCACCTTTGATCAGGAAGGCAGGGCAACAGGTTTCACCGCTTCCCGCTACCGGGAACAAGACGGTAAATACAGCTTAGATGAATGGCAGGTTCAGGTTTCCCATTACCAGGAATTCGAAAACATATCAATACCAGCCCAGGGGCAGATAAGCTGGATGCTCCCCGAGGGCGAGTTTCAATGGATGCAATTAGAGATCACCCAATTGAGCCTTTCCTGATTAACCAGGCGGGGGCTGGGACAGGGGGAGAGGTGGGACAAGGTACCTGTCCCCCTGTCCCTGCGTCATGTATACATTCCAGTAGGCTAGGGAGGAGGTAGATAAAAGAATGGGATCAAGTATAATAATTAGAAAGAATTATTCAGGGAACCAGCAGTAAGAGCCTTTATACCCAAGCGTACTCCTTTAAACGCTAAATCTGAATACTCTTTAATAGCTTAGGGTTCCCGCCAGAATAAACAAGAGGGGATTATAAATGCGAAACTTCAAGAAAATCCTCATTGCTAATCGGGGAGAAATTGCCATCAGGATTATCAGGTCCTGTCAGGAATTGGGTATCCGAACTGTAGCCATATATTCCAAAGAGGATAAATTGGCTCTATTCCGGACCAAGGCGGATGAGTCCTATTTGATCGGCCTCAATCGGGGACCGGTTGAAGCCTATTTGAATATCGAAGAAATTATTGGCCTGGCTCTTAAAAAGGGGGTAGATGCCATCCATCCTGGTTATGGATTCCTGGCCGAAAACCCGGAATTTGCCCAAAAATGCGAAGACTCGGGCCTGGAATTTATCGGCCCTACGGCAAAAATGATGGATCAACTGGGGGATAAGATAAAATCCAAGCTCCTGGCCCACAAGGTAGGAGTAGCCACCATCCCCGGGGTGGAAAAACCAATCCACTCGGATAAAGAGGCCCTTAAGCTGGCCCGGGCATGTGGTTATCCCATTATGCTCAAGGCCTCAGCCGGCGGCGGTGGCCGGGGGATGAGAATCGTTCGGGATGAAACTGAACTTTTACCGGAATTCCGTAGTGCTAGGAATGAGGCTCGAAAAGCCTTTGGCAGTGATGAGATCTTTGTCGAAAAATATCTGGAAAACCCTAAGCACATAGAAGTGCAAATCCTGGGCGATAATTATGGCCATATTGTGCATCTATATGAAAGAGACTGCTCTATTCAAAGACGTCATCAGAAGCTTATTGAATTCACTCCCGCTCTGGCCCTGTCCCGGGAGAAAAGAGAGGCTATTTGTGCTGATGCGGTAAAGATAGCTCAGGCGGTAAACTATAGGAGCGCCGGTACGGTAGAGTTCCTTTTGGATGGACAGGGGAATCATTATTTTATTGAGATGAATCCCCGGATTCAGGTGGAACATACGGTTACGGAAATGGTAAGCGGAATTGATATTGTTCAGAGCCAGATCCTGATTGCCCAGGGTTATAAGCTGAACTCCAAGGAGATCGGCCTGCCCAGCCAGAAAGCGGTAAAACCCAGGGGATATTCCATCCAATGCCGGGTCACTACTGAAAACCCCAGCAACAATTTTGCCCCAGACACTGGGAAAATTGATGTTTATCGCACTGGCTCCGGATTTGGTATTAGGCTGGACGGAGGCAACGGATATACCGGTTCGGTAATTGGTTAAAAGGTATGGCAACAGCCATTGAAGAAACCCTCAAAATCGATAAGATAGCCGAAGCCTGCATTTGTTGACCGCAATCCTAATATCCTGATATATAAACCGGGGAACTTGCTTATGCAGTCCCGGTTTTTGGCTTTCCCAGGTACAAAGTTCACTATATAAGTCAATAATTTGCT
>CAZPSR010000288.1:0-2089 GCA_964589135.1 uncultured Syntrophomonas sp. | reverse complement strand
CTCTATATCCCCATTATTTTAAAGGATTTTCTGTTTAAAATCGGCACCGCCGGTACCGAGCCTACCATCCCGCAGATAGTCATAACGGAAGACCAGGATGGAAAAAAGCTTAAGCTACAGGGTATGGCCGTTTTCAAAGGAACCCAAATGGTGGGATCCCTGAATGAACGACAGAGCAGGGGCTTGGCTCTATTAAAGCCCGGAACGATGAATAAGGCAGTTTTCAATATAATAAGCCCCAGTTATGCCCAGGAAGAGCAGACAATTTTCAACACTATAGCCCTGCAGCTAAGCTCATACCAAGTTAAAGTTGAGCCATTAATAAATGGTCAGGATATAGCTATGAATATTAGACTTAAGGCCAAAGGAAATTTAGTAGAAGATAATACTAACCTGATTATAGAACCGGAAGTGATAAAAGCTATAGAACAGCAAGCAGCCCAAGCCCTAAGCCGTGATATGCAAAGCTGTATAGAACAAGCCCAGGCTCTTAATAGCGATATCCTGGGATGGGGCCTGGCTATTAGCCGCAGTCATCCCAAAATTTGGCGGCAAATAGAAAGTGAATGGCCCGAGATGTTTGCCGGAATCCCCTACACCATTAAGGCAAACTATGAATTGAAGCAAGCTTATCTGCAGAAGAATGCTTTTCCAAATAAATAGGCCAGGAGGTTAGACAAAAGGGGGGTATCTTTTGATTTGGCTTTTTATTGTTTTGATTATTGTTATATTCCTTTGGGAAACACCTAATCTGATCAAAGAAAAAGCATACAATGAACTGATTGCTTTCAGTATTTTTATGCTGGTAGGTGTATATATGGGGATGGTGTGGTTATTTGATCTGCCCTTTATTAGTATTATGAGTGAATTGGCTATAATGCTGCAATACCGATAGCTTAGATCCAAGTCTTTTTCAATAAATATCTGGCACTTAGGGGGGTTGACCTTGCAGATAAACAACCGGCAGATATTCAGCATCTTGTTTCTAGCCACAGCTCCATGTTTTCTGGTCTTCTGACCACAGGTGCTGGCAGAAGTTTCTGGCCATAATTCCTGGCTAACGGTTTTAGCCACCCTTATTCCAGGAGCATTGCTCATTTATGTATACCTTAGTCTGTTGAAAAGGAGCTCCCAGCCTTTTCCCCTAATGCTGGAAGAGCATTTGGGCATAGCGGGCAGGCTTATTGGCCTGCTTTACATTGTAGTCTTTTTATTATTAGCTGCTTTATACCTGCGCTTTTTTATAGAGTTCCTGGAGATTAATGTGCTGAACCAAACTCCTAGTGTTTTGATTGCTGTGGCGCTGCTATTACCCGGCGTCTATACCGTACAGAGTGGAGTTCAGGTATTCGCCCGGATCAGTGAAGTAATCCTGCTTATCTTTCTGCCCCTGGCTTTATTGCTATTCCTGATGTCTACTACCGAACATCCAGACCTGGGAAATCTGCGGCCTCTGGGATTTATAGATATCCAGAATTTTATCCGTTCGGTCTACTTAAACTTATGGCATTTCGCCAATACCATGATTATATTTAGTCTGGCCTATTTTTCCTGCCAGCGTGAACAAATCCCCCGCTTGTTATTAACCTTATTAGGGTCATTAACCCTTTTCCTGACTGTAGCCGTCATGGTAACTATTATAACTCTGGGTACCGCCATCACTTCCAACTCCACTTTTCCCTTGTTTAAAATTGCCCGTTCCGCCTCCTATGCAGGCTTTATAAGAAATACTGAGCCTATATTTGTATCCCTTTTCATGTTAGGCATTTTTGTATCGGTGGTGACGTTCTGGATAATAGCCTGTTACAGTACCCAGCAGGTTTTCCGCCTGAAAGATTACCGCTTTCTAGCCACTCCATCAGCGGTTATAATAGCGTTTCAATCTCTTTTACTGGCTCCTAATATCTTTGCCTTAGTTAAGATTCTTGAATATTCCGCTCCTCTAGTCTTCGGTTTCTTCTTCATATTACTCCCCGTCCTATTATATATATTACTGCTGTTCCGGCCTCATAAACCGAATCAGCAGTCAGGCAACGGCCTGCAGAGTCCTAAAACTTAAATGATCAGCTTTGACCCCTCCCTCCCTGGT
>CAZPSR010000287.1:0-2121 GCA_964589135.1 uncultured Syntrophomonas sp. | reverse complement strand
AGGGCGAAATATCAGAGCGGGTAGAGGAAAACCTGAAAAAGGTCTTGAAATATAAAGCCCGGCAGATGAAATAAGGGATGGAGGAATACTGGTGCAGGATGAAAGACTGATATCAGCCCAGGTAGTGGCCGGGGATGAAGCTGAGGTGTCGATCCGGCCCCAACGATTGGACGATTACATAGGCCAAAAGCGGGTGAAAGAAAACCTGGCCATTTTTATCTCAGCGGCCCAGGAAAGAGGCAAGAGTATGGATCATGTCCTGCTCAGCGGACCGCCGGGATTGGGAAAAACAACCCTGGCTACCATAATTGCCAATGAGATGGGCAAGACTATTAGAAAGACATCGGGACCGGCCATCGAGCGGCCCGGCGATCTGGCGGCTATATTAAGCAATTTGGAAGCCGGTGAAGTACTGTTTATCGATGAGATACATCGTTTGAATCGGACTGTGGAAGAGATAATGTATCCAGCCATGGAGGACTTTACCATAGATATAGTAATAGGGAAAGGGCCAGCCGCCCGAACCCTCTGTCTGGATCTTCCCCCTTTTACCTTAATCGGGGCCACTACCCGGCCGGGATTGCTCAGTTCACCTTTACGAGACCGGTTTGGCATCAATCAGCGCCTGGATTTCTATGAAGATGACGATCTGACCAGGATAATAATAAGGTCGGCCAGTATATTAGGTTTAAAAGTGGAAAGTACTGGTGCCGAGGAGATTGCTCGCAGGTCTCGGGGAACGCCCCGGGTAGCCAACCGCTTGTTAAGACGGGTTAGTGATTTTGCTCTGGTTAAGGGAGATGGCAAGATTAGCTGTGAGATAGCCAGCCTGGCTTTGGGAAAATTGGAAATAGATCAGTACGGGCTGGATAATATGGACCGGATGATACTTCAGGCCATAATCGCCAAATTTGGGGGAGGGCCGGTAGGACTGGAAACTCTGGCGGCAGCGGTTTCCGAAGAAAATGATACTATTACCGATGTCTGCGAGCCCTATCTTTTGAAACTGGGTTTTATCCAGAAAACCCCGCGAGGCCGCATAGCTACTGAACATGCTTATCGGCACCTGGGTTACCAAATCCCTGGAAGCAGCCTTAAGGCTCCTGGATTATTTGAATAATAGGGTGCTTAAGAGCCGCTCCCGGGCCAAATATCAGACCGGACCTGGAAGGAGCTTTAATATGGACCGGGTTTTATTGCATATATGCTGCGGGCCCTGCGCCACTTATCCCGTACCTCAACTTAGAGAGGAAGGTTTTGAGGTGATGGGATATTTCTTCAATCCCAATATACATCCCTTTACGGAATATATGAAAAGAAAGGCCGGACTGGAGCAATATGCCCAAATATCAGATTTAAAAGTGATCTATGATAATAGCTATAATCCAGTCCAGTATTTTCAGAACATTGCTTATCGGGAAAGCCGCCGTTGTTATTTCTGTTACCAGATTCGTTTGGAACAGGCAGCCCATATTGCCAAAAGAGGTAAATTTGATTATTTTACCAGCTCCTTGCTGGTAAGCAAACATCAGAAGCACAACTGGATTCGAGAAGTGGGAGAAGCAGTGGGGCACAAGTACGGGGTGGCTTTTCTCTACCGGGATTTTCGGGAGGGATTTAAGCAAAGCGGGGAATGGTCTAGAGAAATGGGGCTTTATCGTCAGCAGTATTGTGGCTGTCTGTATAGTGAAATGGAACGCTATGCTCCCCGGGATTTAATTAAAGAGGTATTCAAACCCTAGGCCATCAGCTACCCAATGAGTATGAAAATTTTGGGTTATGCTGGAAAACTGCGGTCAAAGACCGCCCTTACTGCTTAACAGCACGATTAAGGAGGCTTCGGGTTGTCTTAAGGCTGACCTTATTGAAATGCTTGGCTAATAATATTAAAAATCCTTGACCAAATAGCTACCTAAGCAGATGGAGGTTGATTATGAACAGTTTGGAAGCCATGGCTCGTTTGCTAATATGGGGAGGCTTGATTATTCTGGTAGTAGGTCTGATGACCTATCTCTTTTCCAAATGGGGTGGAGGTACTTTCAAAGTCCCGGGAGATATATACATTAAAAAAGAAAATTTCACCTTTTATTTTCCCATTGTAAGCTGCATTGTTTTAAGCTT
>CAZPSR010000286.1:0-2133 GCA_964589135.1 uncultured Syntrophomonas sp. | reverse complement strand
TCAAAAGCGCAACAACCGGAACTCTTTTTGCCTTTCTTTGGCTGTAATAATTTCGCAAACAGGCCCTTTTTCTCGTTTCCATTTTTCATCATGATTACCCCTTTCATCTTATAGATTTAATGTATTGCAGATATCTAAATAATGATGCTGTTTGTACTTAAATCATATTAAAAATATATCCACCAATTACCGCTGTAAGAAAAATTATGATTACAATTGCTGCAAGTAATTTCTTTTTAAAGATGCCTGCAAGCATGGTCATTTCAGGAATGGCCATCCCTGCACCGCCAATTATCAAAGCGATTACAGCCCCAACACTCATGCCTTTTTGCATTAATGATAAACCGATTGGTATCGCTGTTTCCACTCTAATATAAAGCGGAATGCCGATTAACGCTGCAATCGGGATGGCAAATGGATTATCAGGCCCAGCATATTTTAATACTAAGTTATCTGGAAGATATCCATAAATTACCGCCCCTATACCGACACCAAGGAGCAAATAACCTAATATATTGTAAAAATCCCACCATGCTTTCTTAAATGATAGTTTCAATTTATCCTTGAATACTTGAGGGCCTTCACTATCATCTTCCTGACCACCTTTAATACGTACATTCTTAACCTCTTTCGACATGCCAGTTTTCTCCAACACAACTCCAAAAATAATGGCCGCACTAAAAACGATAACAAAATAGACTACTGCTACTTTTAAGCCCATTAATGCCAATAACATTGCTAAGATGATTGGATTAAGCAAAGGGGATGCAATGACAAATGACATAGTGGCACCAAAAGGAATTCCTATTTGAAGAAAACCAAGCGTCATGGGGACCGTTGAGCAGGCACAGAAAGGTGTTAAGGACCCAAATATAGCCCCCATAAAATTGCCTAATATGCCTTTGTTGGACATCCAGGCTCTGGTTTTTTCCTGGGGCAAATACATAAGTATTAATGCTACGATTGTACTGATTCCTAAAAACAGTACCGTAAGCTCTGCCGTGATAATAAAAAAATATTTAATTGTGCTCATCAATGTGTTCACAGGAATACTCCCCCATTTTTATCACAGGCTTTTAGACTTTATAATGTCTTGTCGATGCACTGATTTTATTAGAATCTCCATGGCAGTTTTTATATTATCGATCGCTCGAGGATCCAAATCCTGCAATAAATCTTCAACATAATCAGTATTTTTCTTAATTATTTGGGAAATAACTTGCGCTCCCTTATCGGTAACCGGTACACAGCAAACCCTCCCGTCTGTTAAAGATCGTTCCCGCTTAACATAGCCCTTGGTTTCCAGACGATCAATAATTCTGGTGGCTCCACTTTTAGTAAAATTTATGGAACTGCCAATGTCCTGAATGGAAAATTTATCATTTTCATAGGCTGCTTTTAATGCCATAAACTCAACCAGCGAAAGATCCTCGCAGCACTCTCCATTAATGCCATGATCACCGAAGTGCCAGGCAAGCTCCTGCAACAAGCTATAAATATCAGAAAAGCTATTTTTCATCTTACCTACTCCCTGTATTTATTGGTTGACGCCTTCAACTATACTTTTATAGTATGCCAGTATCAGTTGACAGTGTCAACCATATACGCAAAAAAATCTAAATAATAATAAGTTAGCTGCAAGCTAAGGGGGACTCATTATCAAGTCGGAACGACTATTATGCGAAATTACATTATAAGGCAAAGAACTCACAACCTGCCAAAATAGCTTTTTATTCGTGGTTGCATCCTTCCACGATACGGTTTCAAAAAACCAAAAAAGCCGCCCATCGAGGAGGCCAGTTTTTCTATATAAAATACGAAAAAGCCCAGTATTACTGGACTTTTCTTCAATCAATATTGTATCAATATTGACGTTCTTTCTGGCTAACCTACTATAAAATGATACAAATGCACACCCCTGGTCAATCTTTCAACGATTCCAAAGAGGGGTGTGCATTTTCGTCAGGGGGTGTGCATAAGTCTAATTCATATGAATAATTCCAGTACCTCTGGATTGTTTTTTATCCATCAAATCAAAGTCCAACGTAACTTCTTTTATTTTGCTTATAGCATCTACTTCCTTAGCGGAAAATGTCGGCCCGAGTATAATATAATCAATCAAATCCTCAGTTA
>CAZPSR010000285.1:0-2168 GCA_964589135.1 uncultured Syntrophomonas sp. | reverse complement strand
ATTGAGTTAGGCGGTATTGGTTCTGAAGGAATATCCCTAAAATAGCTCAAGAATTTGCTCAAGCGCTTAGCCTCTATGAACTCTGGTTCTCCTGGTCCAATATCCATTAACAAGGGAGTGGCATATTTTTTTATTACCCCCAGTTCGTATACCAGAGAAGAGTTGAACATAACATCGGCGTTTTCTTGAAAAGGAAATATGTTTTTTAGCTCTCCTCTCCTTACCGAAGGCCAGCGGTTCAAGGTTTCCCGGGTACCATGACCTCTGGTACGGGCATCGCGAATTATTCTCCGCAGCAAACGGCAGTCGGTAGTAGGAATCCTATTGGAAAAATCTATATTCAACTGGGTTAAGGCACTGATATAGATCTTAAACTTTTGTTCGGCCGGTATACTCCAGGTCAATTGATCATTTAACCCATGTATGCCTTCTACTATTATGGGCTCAAGACCTGGTACTTTCATAGGTACCCCATAATCCTCGCAACGACCAGATTTAAAATTGAAAACTGGCACTTCCACCTCTTCTCCCTTGATCAGCCTGGTCAAATGATCGTTGAAGAGATCCAGCTTTAATGCGTTAATTGATTCAAAATCATAATCACCATATTCATCCCGGGGGGTATCTTCCCGGTTAACAAAATAATCATCCATAGATATCATAACTGGTTTAAGACCATTCACCCGTAAATGTATCATCAATCTTTGGGCAAAAGTGGTCTTGCCGGAGGAAGATGGTCCAGCAATAAGAATCAGACGGATCTTTCTGTTCTGGCAGATCATATCAGCAATTGATGCAATCTTTTTCTCATGCAGGGCTTCATTAATCCTGATTAAGTCTACCATATCCTGGTTTTCAACTATATCATTCAATGCTGCTACATGAGGAGTACCCATCATTTCTCCCCATTCCTTAGCTTCCGAGTAAATAGTAAAGATCTTTCTTTGGTCAATAAAGGGTTCGATTGCATTGGGACTTTTTCTTTCCGGGGTTTGAAGTATCAGACCAGGGGGATAGTTTGTTAATTTAAAGTTAACCAACATCCCGGTATTTGGCACCATATGTCCATAGAAATACTCATAAAAACCATCCAACTCATACATATGAACCATTTCTTTATCCCTAAACTGCAAGAGCTTAATCTTGTCCATCATGCCTTGCTTTTCATAGATATGGGCCGCCTGGCCCCGGTGCAGCAAGACTTTTTTAATAGGTAAATCCAGTACTGCTAATTCCCTCATCCGCTTCTGGATCTGGGCTACTTCCTTATCCTCCAAGACCTTGTCCAGCAATTCGCAATACAGTCCATTTGATAGAGAATGTTTTATGATCATCTGGGTTTCTGGATATAGTTCCCGGCAGGCTTTTATCAGTAAAAAAACTACCCCCCGGCGGTACACCCGAAATCCTATTTCAGTGCTTAAATCCAGCAGTTCAACCTGGCAAGGCCTGGTGAATAAATAATCCAAATCTTGCAGATCATTGTCCACGGCCAGGGCTACCACCTGATAAGGCAAGTCACCTTGAAGCTCCCTGACCAAATCATAGGCTGAACTGTTCATAGCCACAGTATGATTACCCCGACCTTTAATAATTATTTGCAATTTTGTCTTTTCTAAAGATATACTCACTATTTGAACCTCCTCCAACCCTGTGTATATCATTATATAACATAATTGGCCTTTTAATATGGCATTCTTACTCAAGATCTGCCTTAATCCTATTACTTTCCCTATAGGCATCCAAAAGAGAAGAGGGCCTCGCGCCCTCTTTGACGGATGGACCATAGCCCTTAAATCCGTGCCTTTTACCTGTTTGCTATACAATATTCGACAATCGCCAAAAATATTCCTGGTGGAAATTGTTTCAATTCCTCCTGCCTAGTCTGGAGCTCTTCTGCAGCTACTAATGAATAACTATCCTGTTTTTGATCGTTAAAGTGCTACCATTCATAAGCTCTTCCAATAGCAGGACATTATCCCGGGGTTGGAGGCTGACATCACTGTGGTCTTGGTCTGCCCTAGAGGTAAAATCATGAAATCAATAGGGCCTCGGCAGCTCCCGGCCCTGTTGATCCACGGGGATAAGGTCTAGCGCTACCCCTTTACTATTAAAGAAAAGCCTGCATAAGGGCCGAATGGCCTGGCTTACAGCAGGACCAGGAGGGC
>CAZPSR010000284.1:0-2175 GCA_964589135.1 uncultured Syntrophomonas sp. | reverse complement strand
TGTCCGGTCTGACTTGCGATCTGTAACTCTCCATTCATTACCTCCAGCAGTTTTTGACATAAGTATAAACCTAATCCGGTGCCTTGATAATCTCTGGAGGATGAATCATCCACTTGGGAAAAAGGAGCCATTATTTTATTAAGCTGATCTTTGGCTATGCCAATTCCCGTATCACTTATGGATATGATGATCGAAGTGGAGCCTCCCTTCTGCTCATATTTGGCTTGACAATAAATGCCTCCCCGTTCGGTAAACTTCACTGCGTTACTCAGGATATTGCTGAGTATATGCTCCAGTTTGCCCCCATCCAAGACTAGATATTCAGGTAAACTAGGATCGATATGCAGATCCATCCTGAGGTTTTTTTCCTGTATAGAAGGATATATGGAGTTCATAAGGCCATTGAGCAGGTTTCTTATATTGCAGTCGGTCAATTGACACTCTTCAGTTCCCAGTTCTATACTGGAGACCCGAATCATCAGGTCAATTATTTCCAGCAACTTTTCCCCACATTGGCTTATGATACGGGCATTCTCCAGGTCAGAATCATCCTGGGCCTTGCGTTCCAAAAGTTCTACCGCTCCTAGTATTCCTATTAGAGGGGTTCGCAGCTCATGGCTTATATTGGCCAAAAAATGGGATTTGGCCATATTAGCGACTTTGGCTTCATTTCCATTTACTGACAAGATCTTACACCTCCCTAATCAAACAAAAAATAATGGTAATAAATGTGTTGTATTACTAAGATACACTAAATGTTAAAAAAAACTTGTCTTCTTATGAGAAGAAAGCCATAATAATAATTTGTTTTATAGCCGAATTGTGTAAGAACTTATAGCTTTATTAGTTCTTATGTAGTATTTGTCATCGACAAAATAATACAGCATTGCTAATAGTTGAAGCTTAGCTATGCTCCCAGGGTCTGGCTTGATTGTTATAGGAACTGAAACATGCCTATCTGGGCTGGAATCTGCTCAGAAGTAGCAAATAGGGCTTTCTTCGGCTATTTTCCAGTTTAAACAAGCTCCCCCATAGAACCGATATTTCCCTGATAAGCAAGGAATAAGAGCAGGAATTTGCACTGCACAACTTGAATTTATACTAGAGTTTATAAATTCTGGAGGTGCAGTCTTTGAAAACAATAAGAAAAACCAGGAATGTTTTAGTCGCATTATTAGTAATGACTATGTTTTTTGGGGCAGGATTCATAGGACCCATATCTACTGAGGCTCAGCAGATTATCAAAATATTCATTAATGGTCGAGAAATATATACGGATGTAGATCCAGTGATAATTAACGACCGTACTATGGTTCCGGTTCGCTTTGTTACCGAAGAATTAGGTATGGAAGTGGATTGGGACGGAGTGGAGCGGCACGTTTTGATTACCAATCCAGCCCTTATTGACCATGATGAATTAATTACTATTCCTAGCGACGGGAAGCTTTCTATCATGGGCGAGTCCATGCTTGAAGCTCAAGTGTTGCAAGAATTGATGCTGGCCAATAATCCTTCGGCACCAGCAGAGCTGCCGCAATTATACCTGGAGATAGGTGAGGACTACGGTATAAGGGGCGATGTGGCTTTTTGCCAGGCGGCCAAGGAAACCGGCTGGTGGAAATATGGGGGACTGGTACAGGCCTACCAAAACAACTACTGCGGTTTAAGTGCCACCGGTAAGGCTGCCACAGACAGCGAAGACCTGAGAGGGGCAGATCCAAGCAGGGTATGGTTCACTGAGGGCGTACACGGGGCCATTTTTAAAACTTCGGCTGACGGGGTTGAGGCTCATATACAGCATCTCTATGCCTATGCCAGCAAATCACCTCTGCCAGCCGGTAAGAGTCTGCTTGATCCCCGTTTTGTTCTAGTGACTCGTGGAATTGCCTCAACCTGGAGTGATTTGGACGGCAGATGGGCGGTTCCCGGAGTTGGCTATGGCCAGAGTATATTAAATGATTACTACGCCCGGGCTGCCAAGATCAGCCCACCAGTGGTTGATTTGGCTCCGGAAGAAAAAATTGCCCGCTTGGAAAAAGAGAAGGAATTATTACAATTGGAAGTCTTGCGCTTGCAAAAATTATTGGATGAAAAGTAAGTGGAAAGTAGAAAGTAGGATAGGTGGATAGGCTTATTCCAGAATAACAGGGGGCTGGATGCGAAACTTTAGTTTCG
>CAZPSR010000283.1:0-2200 GCA_964589135.1 uncultured Syntrophomonas sp. | reverse complement strand
GCTTGATTAAAGGCTCTCCGCTTAAATATATTTTTGAAACCGGCGCAGAACATGGTAAAATGTTCTCCCGAACAGCACGGAAAACACTATATTCCCTATGGCATGGATTAAATCAAAAACCAGACTGGCAGCATATACGGCCAGAAAGGTTTTTAAGTTTAAAGGATACATAAAAGCTGCCCAATGCCATATATTTATGGCCCAGCCATAAAAAAGACCACAAAAACCAGCCAACAGGGTGAACCGGCCTAACTTAAAATCCCTTTGGCCACTGCCCAAGAGGGAAGCCAATACCCCGCAGATACCCCAACACAACATTTGCCATGGAGTCCAGGGTCCCTGCCCTAAAAAGAAATTGGATACCAGGGCAGATATGGCCCCTACCATAAAACCAATTTGAGGCCCAAATACGTAGCCACTTATCATGATAATAAAGGTGGCTGGCTGCAAACTCACTATAGCGCTGAAGGCAATTCGAGCTACTGCAGCCAGGGCCGACATAGTTGCTATAAAGGCTATCAATTTGGAGTTGACCTTGCTGCGTTCGAAACTCCAGAAAAATACCAGTATGGTGCTTAATACCATCATTGTAGAAAGCAAGGCCCAATTAAGATTATATAATGGATTGTCCGGTATTAGGGTAGCCACCATAAACAAAATAAGTATGATTAATACTAGCAGATAAGGGCTTCGGTATTTTTCTAGCTGATTTACCATCTTATCTCACCCTTCAATTGAGCTCCAGACTTTCCCTTAATTTCATTATACTATAGGCACATTGAGCTCTGCTAGCGGGAGTAAGGGGATCAAAATCCGGGAAAAGCAGGTCTCTTGCTACAGCTAGCTGCACCAGTTCTTCATACCAGTAAGGTCCAGGAGCAGGATCCGGGGCTTTTTCTGGACCAGTTCTTACCAATATGGTAGCCAGCTGGGCTCCGGTAATGTTCCCGTCTGGCTGGAAGATTCCTCCCGGCATCCCATTAACATATCCCTTTTGCACACAAGCCTGTATGCTTTCCAGGGCCCAGAAACCCTGGGGTAGGTCCTGAAATTCAGAACCTGGAATTTTATCATCAATTGTCAACCCTAAGCATTTCACTATCATGGTGGCAAATTCAGCCCTATTCACAGATTTTTCAGGCTGGAAGCTACCATCGGGATACCCCTTCAGTATTTCGGCCTGGACCAATTCCATAATGGCTGGGTAAGCCCAATAAGCTTCATCCAGATCGGTGAAATATCTTTCTAGAGGTTCATTAGGGCCGAGAACTGGATTTGCCTCTGACTGCCGGGCCAGCTGGCCCAAGGCAATTAAAGCTGTGGCCGTAGTTTGGACTGGACCTGCCGTTACCCCGGCCGAATAGTGGAAAAAACCACTGTCATCCTGTAATCCTAAGAGGTGATCCAGAGCATTACGCTTATTCCTGGACCAGGATGGAGCTAAGGGAGACTGTTCTGCCCTCAACAAAGCTTGTATCACCCAGGCATCTGAGCTGGCATTGGATTTATCTCCGGCCAGGTACCCAGAATTAAAGCCGCCATCCTCACCCTGACAGCTTTTTAGATAAGCCAGGCTGCTATCTATCACCAAAGACCGGTCGGGGTCCTCACCCATTAGCAGCAAAGCCCTGATAGCCGCTGCAGTATCGTCGGCATCACTGGGTATCCCCTCACACCAGCCGAAGCCCCCGTCGCTATTCTGGCGTTCAATCAGCCATTTCTTGGCTTTTTCCAGCTCAGGAATGCTCTCACCGGCTGAGTGCAAGGCCAGGATAGACCAAATATGGGAATTGATGAAGGTCTCCTCTCCCTTGCCGACCTGGGCGAAATGTCCATTGTCCTGTTGCAGGGCTATAATTTGCGGAACCAAATCGATCCCTTGATATTCGCTCCCGGCGGAAACAGAGGTCAATGATAAGAGGGTGCGTGCCAAATCGCAACTACCCGCTAAATCTTCCTGGCAGCCTTGTATAAAATCCAAAGGAGTATGGCCAGCTGGAGCCCATTTGGAATTATCCAGGCTCTCCCCAGCCTCAGCCAGGGCCATAATCACCCAACAGCTTACTGCTTGGCTGCTGGCCTGCCCAGGCAGATAAGGAAACCCGCCATCATCATTTTGCACCCTTTGCAGGTACCCGATAGCTTTTTCTATTTCTTTACTATATAAGCCAGATTGCTCTTCACTGGCCCAGACTACTGA
>CAZPSR010000282.1:0-2206 GCA_964589135.1 uncultured Syntrophomonas sp. | reverse complement strand
ATAGCCCTGGTTTTTATTTTTACAGTTTAAGACCCGGGCTATTTCCCGGGCCACACTAGGTTTTTCTGCTATTACTAGTGATTTCATTTACTTTCCTCACTAACTGTCGGCTAAAATCCTTATGCTGTAACGGCTGGCCCTCAGGGCTATTATACCATAGCCCTGAAGATAAGCCAGTTCCCTGTTTCCTGTTCTAATCCACCCAGCGCACCTTTTTACTTAGATCAGGATCCATCCGAGGCAAAGGAGATGGAAATTCAACCGGATACCCCATGGGGGTCAAGGCCACTACTTCCTTTTCAGCCGGGATATCTAATATTTGCCGCACCCGGGCTTCATCTCTTAAGGGTCCAGTCATCCAGCAAGTGCCCAGATTCAAGGCTCGAGCGGCCAGGAGCAGGTTTTGCATGGCTGCGCTGGCACTCTCCAGGTTCATCTTCCTGATAATCGGATCATCGCTGAAATCAGTTAAAACTACAATAATTATCGGCGCTCCTCCATAGGTACGGGCATAATGCATAAAATCGGCTCGTGCTTTCGCTTTCCACCCGGCGGTGTACCCATCCGCCACCACCCCATAGCTGGCTCCTAATTCATCTTTCTTTTCTCCGCTAACCACTATGAACTCCCACTGCTGAAGATTTCTTCCGGAGGGAGCATAATTGGCGGCATCGAGTATCTTCATTATGTCCTCTTTTTTCACCGGATCTGGCTTATACTGTCGTACCGCCCGCCGTCCATAAAGCACTGCAAAAAAATCCATAAGCCATCCTCCCCGCTAATACTGGTATGCCAGGTTGGTATTCTGAAGATAAACAGCTTATAATGCTTTGATATTACCGTATTACTAATTTAACATATAAACTCTAACTATTCGACTCGATTATAGTAATAATAAAACCCTATCCACAATGCTACCATTAAGGCCAGCAAAATACCGATCAGGTCCCAGGGGGTAAGGGGCCAGACCGGATCCAAGACACTTCCTGCCAGTACCAATAGAGCCAGGATCAGAATGTATATTCTGACTGCGGCCAGAGCAGCTTTGGAGCTCAGATACGATGAACGTTCGTCATGGGCTACCATACCCATTTGGGCCATTTGGGCCATCTTCCTTCGTTGAATGGATTTTACGGCAAACACTCCCAGGGCTCCAGCTATTAAGCCTATCCCCATACCCAGATCCCCAGTCTTGGTCATATAAATGCCCAGAACTATCAGTAGTATAATGGTAAAATTAAAAGCTATTTTACTGTTTTTGATATCCATTATTAATCAGCCTCCTCCATAAAAAAAATCTCCTCAATAGGTATTTGGAATATTCTGGCTAATTTAAAAGCCAATTGCAAAGAGGGGTTATATTTACCCTTTTCCAGAGATATAATGGTCTGTCTGGATACCCCAGCCTTTATAGCCAGTTCCTCCTGGGTCATATGGTATTTGGATCGTAGATTGGCCAATTGGTTTTGCATAAACTCCCTCCTCATATAAAGTAAAGCATGCTTTACATCTATTATATACCTGATAACTCCAATGTCAAGCAAACTTTACCTTTAAATTAAGCAAGAGGCCAGACCCTCTGGTTAACTGACCTAAGGGAGAGTAATATATTGTCTTTCAACTGAATAAATAACAATATATACAAATCGAAGGGAGAATGAGATGAGCAGATTATTTACCACCGGAGCAGTGGAGAATGCCATCAGCAATCCGGCCTTAAGCGTAATGGTAAAAATTTTGAATAATAGTCCAACCAATAATTTGACGGCTACCATCACCCTTTATGGTATAAATGGGGCTAAAACTGAGGTATCCAGAGAAAACCTGACTATTTCGCCATTAAGCGCAGACTCCAGAAGTTTCGAAGTAGATTTATTGAGAGAATATGAAGTCCAAGTCCAGGTGGATCGAGAAGAAGCCGCCTTAATCTCGGTGTGGGGCATTGATGCAGATGCCAACCTAATAGCAGCCCAGCGCTTTGTTCCCAATGAACTAAAAGAATACTACCTGCCCTTTACTAAAATAAGAAAATTGAGTTTCAGAAAGAGGAAAAAGGGCCCCAAACGCCGGTAAACCCAAACAAAATACGCTTATATATTTCACCAATCCTCACCAGAAGTCGCTCTCAGCTAGGGGTGAATTAAGCTTTGTTTTCCTTTATCATTCGGGTATCAGCTTTGCTTGAAAAAGCCCTGGCTAACCTTAC
>CAZPSR010000281.1:0-2262 GCA_964589135.1 uncultured Syntrophomonas sp. | reverse complement strand
AAAAGGGGATGTGGGTTTAGGTGAGTACAGAGATAATTACAACTATAGCCCGTGAAGCGGTGAAAACCGCCATGCTGCTGGCCGCTCCACCTCTATGTATAGGACTTTTGGTGGGTTTGTGTATCAGTATATTCCAGTCGGTAACTCAGATTCAGGAACAGACCCTTACCTTTGTCCCTAAGATATTTGCTGTTTTTTTATCATTGTTAGTTTTCGGCCACTGGATGTTAACAATTATCGGGGAATATGCAGTAAGAATACTAAGCAATCTGAATAATGTTATTTACTAGGAGGAAGGCATTTGTTGGATATAGAGAGCTTGCAAGGGGCATTTCTGGTTTTTGCCCGCTTGACTGCTTTCGTATATTTGGTACCCTTCTTCTCCATTAAAGGTGCTCCAAGTATAATGAAAATCGGATTTGGAGTTATTTTAACCGCTTTGCTGTTACCCGGCATGGAGAGGATAGAGGTACCTTCAGGAATGGTACAGTATGCAGTAGTGATAATCAAAGAAGTTATAGTTGGTCTAATTTTGGGTTATGTTAGTATGTTAACATTTTCTGCTATCAGAATAGCAGGAGGATTAATAGATTTGCAAATGGGTTTATCCATGTCGGTAGTATTCGATCCGCAAACTCAAAGCCGGACCACGGTAATGGAACAATTCCTTTACCTGTTTCAGATATTGTTGTTTATGGCAGTTGATGGGCATCACGTGCTATTGCAGGCTATTTCCTATAGTTATTCACTTATCCCGCTTATGGCAGGTGGTTTGAAGCTTACAATGATATCAGCAGTATTACAGCTGTTTATTCAGGTGATTTCTCTGGGAGTGAGAATTGCCATGCCATTTATTGTGGTATTTCTTATAAGTGATATTGCCTTGGGTATTCTAGCCCGGACGGTACCCCAATTGAATATCTTTATACTTAGTTTTCCCATTAAAACTGGGATTGGTTTAATAACCATGGCTGCTATACTTCCATTAATGGTGACAGTGGTAAACAACATTTTCACCCAGATGGAAAATGATATTCTAATGGTTATGGAATTAATGCGATGAATGAATATCTTATTGCGGTACTTATAGTCTGCTGTCTGCAAGTAATACCACGCTATGAGGATTGGCATGGCGGGCTTGTATTAGCACCAGCGGGTTTAAACAGAACTCCACTGGAAACAGTATACTTTGCTGCATCAGCGGATGGCGAAAAAACCGAGCCGGCTACTCCCCATCGCAAACGAGAGGCCAGAAAAAAAGGCCAGGTAGGAAGAAGTTCTGATCTGAATGCCGCGGTGGTAGTTATTGCAGTAATTGTCATAGTTTATAGCTTAAGTGGATATATAAGTGGAACTTTATCCCAGTATATACAGCATATCCTCTCCCAGGAAATGGGCCATAGTCTGGATAGGGTTCAATTAATTTCTGTTTATGGTTTGTCGCTTGGTATATTTTTGAGAATTATGGCACCAATATTTGCCGTAGCTATTATATTTGGGGTGTTGATCAATTTGGTACAGGTAGGCATGGCAGTTGCAAGTGAAGGACTTAAACCCAAATTAAGCAATATAAATCCTATCGAAGGCTTTAAACGGATCTTTTCCAAAAAGGCCGTGTTTGACTTCGTTAAGACCCTTATCAAGCTTATCGTTATAGGAGTGGTTGTATTTCATCTGGTGCAGAAGGCCCTCCCAGAAATATTGGGACTTCTCAATATGCAAATAGTATTAAGTGCCGATTATTTTATTAAACTGGCCTTTAGGATCAGCATAACCGCAATGGGGGTTTTTATGCTAATAGCTCTAATGGATTTTGTATACCAGAAATGGGAGTATAATAGATCTTTAAAGATGTCCAAAGAGGAAATTAGAAAGGAAATGAAACAGACTGAGGGGGATCCCCTAGTAAAAGCAATGATTAGAGAAAAGCAGCGGATGATGAGCATGAGACGTATGATGCATTCTATTCCGGAAGCAACTGTGGTGGTAACTAACCCTTCCCATCTGGCAGTGGTTTTAAAATATGAAGACGATGAGATGGATGCTCCCCAGATTGTTGCTAAAGGAGCGGGATATGTAGCCGCAAAAATCAAAGAAATTGCCCTGGAACATGAAATACCTCTTATAGAGGATAAAGCTGTGGCCCGGGCATTATATAAAAATTGTGAAATAGGAGATTATATTCCGGTTGAGCTATACCAGGCAGTGGCAGCAATAATCGCGCATATCTATACCATCCAAAACAAATAAGAAAGTGGAGAA
>CAZPSR010000280.1:0-2274 GCA_964589135.1 uncultured Syntrophomonas sp. | reverse complement strand
CATCAGGCCAGGCTCAGTTATAGCCCGGAACAGGTGGAGCATAAGACGGCGGAATAGGCTAAGCATTGTTTTTTATGAGGTGAAATAATATGCTGGGAGCAATTATTGGGGACATTGTAGGGTCGCGCTTTGAATTCAATAATCATCGAAAGAAGGACTTTGAGCTCTTCGCTGCCAGCTGCTCGCTTACCGATGATAGCATTATGACCCTGGCCGTAGCTCAGGCCATAATGGAAACTGAGAAAAATATGGAGAAGGATGATCGTTCCGACCCCGACTACCACCATCTGCTCAGCCAGCTAACGGTTAAGTGTATGCAGGATATTGGCCGCAAGTATCCCCACTGTGGTTACGGTGGCAGGTTTGCCCGCTGGATGTTCAGTGATCACCCTGTACCTTATAACAGCTTTGGCAATGGGGCTGCTATGCGGATCAGCCCGGCCGCCTTGGTGGCTCGCACTGAGCCAGAAGCTACCAGACTTTCCGCCACCATAACTTCGGTCACCCACGACCATCCGGAAGGGATAAAGGGGGCAGAAGCGACTGTGGTAGCTATTTATAGGGCCCGTCACGGCTCTTCGAAAAGCCAAATCCGGGATAAAATAGTCCAGGACTACTACCCACTTGATTTTACCATTGATGAAATACGGCCCACTTACCAATTCAATGAGATCTGTCAGGAAACCGTACCCCAGGCCATCACCGCCTTTCTGGAGTCAGAATCCTTTGAAGATGCTATTCGGACCGCCATATCCCTGGGGGGTGACAGTGATACCATTGCCGCCATAACCGGATCAATTGCCGAGGCTTACTACGGTGTGCCAGAGGATATCAGCCGTAAAGCCTTGAGCTATTTGGACCAGGAACTGCGGTCGGTATATGATGAATGGGTAGAGTTTAGGGGCTAACCTGGCCCTATATGGAGGGTTGGCAGTTGCTATGATCCCTTGGATACAAGGGAGAAAGGGAATGTTTATAAAACCTGGCAGCATAAAGTGCGGGAATACAGCATCGTTCTAAGCCTAATGGCCATTGGGACCGAGCACAATCCGGTGATAGTTAAGGGTAATTTAGTTTAGAACCTACTAAGGCCTGGCTGCCGGCTGGCTATACCGTAATCCCAGGCATGATAACCAGCCGTCCAGCGGGCGGTTGCACCTAAGCTCCATGACTGTAAGTAAGGGAAATAAACCAGCAGATAATAGGTGAATTTATTCCCTTGCTCCTTGGTCCGCCCTGGCCCAAGTGTGATTTCTCAGAGTATATCTTAGCTAATAGTCTCCTGGTTAGGGAAAGAGTCCTTATTTACCCCTGTCTCATAGTGTGTTAATTCCTTCACAAGCTGGGATATTATAACTACCTGCTCCTGAAAGGACTGATCAAATTCTTCCAGGTCAATTTTTCTTCCGGGCTTTCAAGATTGGGCTAATTATCTAAGTGCGGTTGGAGTTGGGCTGGGTTTACGGCCCATCAATAATCAGCTGTTGGTAAAGGGACTACTTTTTTAACTAATTCCCTTATGTTTTCCTAGTTTTGAATCTCACTATTCGGCCCGAATAAATTGAGCTATATTTTGTTTTCAATTCTGCCAACACCCTCTGGGGCCCCCTGTATTAGCGATCGTACAAAAGGGCAGTAATTGTTTCGGATGTTAAAATGGTTTTTCCTAGATCAATAACCTTGGTTTTATTAGCCAACCCACTATTGCTTACCACTGGTAATTTCTGGTGGGATCTTAGGGTTATTATTATCTGCTCACTGGGACGGGTATTGCTATAAACTGCTTTATTATAGTACTGGCTTGAGGCAGATGTTTAAGGACGATTAACCTACCTTTCATGGAGACCAACTGGCCCACTCCTGATTGAAGCCTTCAATCCTTGGCTTTTTCCGCCAGGTATCGGGCAAAGCTTAAGAGCTCTTTTTTGCCTTCGTCTGGCAAGGATAAAAATAGTTCTGTTATAATATTGGTTTCTTGTACATAACGGTTATCGGTGAATCCAATTAGGTAGCTAAATCCTACATTCAAAGCCTCTGCTATAGCAGTGGCGTGGATTAGCTTGGGTGGATGACTGGCTGCCTCGTATTTTGATATGGTAGCCTTGGATAAACCTGCCATCCTGCCTACATCCTCCTGATAAAACCCCCTTTCTTCCCTTATTTCCTTCAACCGTTGGGCGAACACTTCTCTTATTTGTTTTGCGTCTGTGTTTGTGTTTATTATAACCACCTTCTTACATATTCTAATTAATGTATAACATAAATTAACTTAAT
>CAZPSR010000279.1:0-2281 GCA_964589135.1 uncultured Syntrophomonas sp. | reverse complement strand
TCATCCCATCCTTTCCCTCTTTAATATTTGGCTTCGGGGCACAATTAAATTGACCATTTTAGTGTGCCACCTGCTATGGTGTTATATACGTAGGGGGCATAAGGTGGGACAGGTTCCTTGTCCCAGTCCCCCTGTCCCAACCTGTGCATAAAAACTGTAATCATTGGTAAACTAACCTATATGGTACAAACTTTAACACTCACATTTTAGGGGGCTTCATGCGCTACATAAATAAAAAACCAACCGGCAAATCCCGGGGGACCGGCCCGGAGCTGGCGGATCAAGCCATAGCAGCTGATTTACAGGCCAATATCGATAGCCTGAAATCCTTGCTGGACCGTTGTTCGGACGCAGTCATACGGGAATTTATTTTCGGACAGCATCATACCCGCTGTGTCTTGCTTTATTTTAACGGTCTGGTTGATAAACAGGCCATCGAAGAACATCTGCTTAAAGTCCTTTTGCTGGAGTTAAAGCAGTTAGAAGAATTCAAGTCTGAAGAAGAGTTTAATTACCTGCCCGAACTAAAAAACCGGATTATTTCCATATCCCAGATGACCTGCTTAAATACTCTGGAAGAAGTCTGCGACCACATGAACTCTGGTGACGCAGTTTTGTTGATGGATGGATGTAATCAAGGATTAGCAGCAGGTACCCGTTCATGGCAGAGCCGGGCTATACAGACTCCGGAAAACGAGCTGACCATACAAGGGCCTAAGGACGGTTTTAATGAAACCCTCAGTTATAATAAGGCTTTAATCAGGCGCCGCTTGAAATCCACCCAACTAAAAAGTGAAATAATAGTTATTGGAAGGATAAGCAAAACTGATGTGCTGCTTAGTTATATAGATAGCATTGCTCCTCCGGAAATGGTGGAAGAAGTAAAAGCCCGTCTAAGAGCTATTGATATTGATGCCATTCTGGACACCGGATACCTGGAAATTTACCTAGCCGACGTAAAATGGACTATGTTTTCCCAAGTAGAATATACTGAACGCCCGGATCGTACTTGTGCCCACCTGCTGGAAGGGGGGGTAGCTATAATGGCCGATGGTTCTCCCATGGCTTTATTAACCCCCATTACCTTTCCCCAATTTATGATATCGGCTGAGGACTACTACCAGAACTTTATACCTGGTTCGTTATACCGTATTTTGCGCTTCCTGGCATTTTGGATCGCCCTGACCCTGCCTTCTCTCTATGTGGCCGTTACATCTTTTCATCAAGAAATGATTCCCACCAATCTATACCTGACCATCGCTTCTACCCGGGAAGGAATCCCCTTTCCGGCAGTTGTTGAAGCTTTTCTGCTGGAGCTGACTTTCGAGCTGCTACGGGAAGCGGGCTTACGGCTGCCCCGGGCTATAGGTCCGGCCGTAAGTATAGTTGGGGCCCTGATTATAGGGGAAGCAGCAGTTAGAGCCGGTCTGGTATCTGCTTTAATGGTGGTAGTGGTAGCCTTTACCGGCATTGCTTCGTTTGTCATTCCATTTTATAATGCCAGCGTAATAATCCGGCTAGCCCGCTTTGGCATATTGATATCGGCCGGGGTTTTAGGTCTTCCCGGGATAATTATGGCCCTCTTGCTTATGTTAATCAGAATGGAAAACATTCATTCCCTGGGTAAACCCTACCTATCCCCCCTATCTCCCATCAACCTGGCCCAGATTTCGGATATCCTGGTCCGCCGTCCCTGGACCATGAATACTAGGCGTCCTTATCTACCGGGAATGCTCAATAAGACCCGGCAGAGGGTGGGACCTAATAGGGAGGGCTAATATGCAGAAAAGGTTAACCATATTGATCCTCTTAAGCTTTTTGATGCTGGTTGGCTGTTTTGATAGTCTGCAGGCTGATGACACTATAGTAGTGGTGGCCCAGGGTTGGGATATTGATGGCAGCAATAAACTGCTCTCGGCCCAAATGGCTTTAACTCCACCCCGGGAAGGACAGCTGGAACCCGGACCCAGATTTATAGTGGTATCTTCCAGTGCTCTCTCCTTTACCGAGGCTTCGCATAAACTGTCCTTGTCCTTGCCTCGGATTCCCCTGTGGTCTATGGCAGAAACCATTGTCATCAGCGAAAACCTGGCCCGAATGGATGCTAACCTGTTTATAGATACCGCCGCCCGTGATCCTCATATCCGCTATAATGCGCGGCTTTTTATTGCCAAAGAAGCCTCTCCTGCAGAATTATTCGAAGTGGAAGTTCCCTCGGAAGACTATTCCGGAATCGCATTGGATAAATTCATAGATAATCAAACCCAGCAGATTGGTCTCT
>CAZPSR010000278.1:0-2296 GCA_964589135.1 uncultured Syntrophomonas sp. | reverse complement strand
TGCTGGGCCAGTGAGGGGGAGAGGAGCTTGGAGACGAAAAAACGCATTTATATTCGTCTGTTGGCAGCCAGTCTGCTCTTGGAAATGTCCTTGGCCTTTATGATATGGTAGGTTATAGTAAATCGAGATATTATAATTAGTCAAATTATGCTGATAAGCATAGCCGTATTGCTAGGGATGGTATTCTTGATTCTAGGTCTGGGTATCCTGGCCATCGTGATCATGATAATAAAGTCCAGGTCCATACCCTCTTTGGAAAAGTTAACCCTGTGGGCCAATGAGCTGTTATTTCCCATTTCTTTATTTATCGGTCGTTTACTGGGGGTGGAAAAAGAAAAAATATTGAAGTCATTTATTTCCGTAAATAATTATATAGTAGCATCAAAGCGAGTATTACCCGGTGAGAAAATACTGATGTTGCTGCCTCACTGCCTTCAGAACAGTGATTGTCCGTTTAAGATCACTATTGATATCAATAATTGTAAAAAGTGCGGTAAATGTCCCATCGGTCAATTAAGGGAATTGGGCGATAAGTATAATGCAGTACTTAAAGTGGCCACAGGGGGTACCCTGGCCCGAAAATGGATTGAAGAAGTACGGCCCAGAGCAGTTATAGCAATAGCTTGTGAAAGGGATCTGGCCTCTGGTATTCAGGATACCGGTGGATTGCCGGTACTTGGAGTACTCAATTCCAGACCTAATGGACCCTGTTTTAATACTAACGTATGTTTGGAGCAAGTTGACCAGGCGTTTAGAGTTATCATTCAAGGAGGTTGATTTTATGGGTTATCTTATATTTATAATGCCAGCTCTGTTGCTATCGATCTATGCTCAGTTTAAAGTGAAAAATACCTTTAATAAGTATTCACAGGTGCCTTCTTCCCGAGGGGTTACCGGCTCTGATGTGGCCAATACCATAGCGAGAAGAAGCAGCTTAAACATCAAGATAGAACCGGTAGCGGGCAGCCTTTCGGATCATTAT
Source organism: uncultured Syntrophomonas sp. (assembly GCA_964589135.1). GTDB lineage: Bacteria > Bacillota > Syntrophomonadia > Syntrophomonadales > Syntrophomonadaceae > JAAYJK01. The sequence continues at coordinate 1,314 of CAZPSR010000278.1, read as the reverse complement.
GATCCACAAAGCAAAACAGTTAGACTATCTGAATCGGTATATGGCAGTAATTCCATATCCGCCCTGGGAGTTGCGGCCCATGAGGTAGGCCATGCTTTGCAGCACCGGGATAGTTATGGCCTACTGGAATTGAGACATAAATTAGTACCGGTCACCAATTTCTCTTCTTCGGCCTCATTCCCCATTTTGCTGATCGGTTTTTTTATGCAGAACCTGGGACTGGTTATGTTAGGGATTATCCTGTTTTCCGTAGTAGTACTTTTCCATCTGGTGACTTTGCCCGTTGAGATCAACGCCTCACGCCGGGCGGTAGCCTTGCTGGCTGATAACGGACTGGTGACTAGTGCTGAGCTGCCAGGAGTAAAAAGTGTTCTTTCGGCTGCGGCCTTGACCTATCTGGCTGCTACCTTATCAGCGGTGTCCAGTTTACTTTATTATCTATTGATCTTCACCGGTGGCGGTGATGATTAAAGGATGGGTGAAATGATTGACTAAATCATCCAATGCCGGGGTTAGTCCGGTCAGGGAACTAGCCCTGAAGCTGATTTATGAGGTCAACGAAAAGGGAGCCTATGCCAACTTGGCATTAGACAAGGCCTTGTCGGCTTCTGCCTTGACCATAGCAGAAAAACGCAGGGTAAGTGAAATAGTTAACGGTACCATTAGAATGACCAAGCGCCTCGATTGGGTGCTTAATCTTTTTTTAAAACAATTAATAGAGAAACAGCATCCCTGGGTGAGGAACATCTTGCGCATGGCAGTTTATGAACTGCTGTTGATGGACAAGGTGGCAGAATATGCTTGTGTTAACGAGGCGGTTCAATTAACTCGAGGGAAAGTCCGGCAGGAGGCTTTGGTGCGGGTAGTTAACGGGGTTCTACGCAGTATCAGCCGCCATCAAAATGATATCAAATGGCCGGAAGACCGGCTGGAATACTTGGCTGTGTATTATTCTCATCCCAAGTGGATAGTTCAGTTATTCCTGGATCTTTACGGGGAGGAGCAGGGTGAAGAAGTATTAAAGTACAACAATAGACCGGCTCCACTGGTATTCAGAAACAATGAGCTCATAGGTTCCCGGGATGAATTGATAAAAGCTCTGGAATCTGAAAAGATAGCCTGCTGTGAATCCGAGCACACCCCCTGGGGGGTTAGGGTTACCGGTTTAAATAGAGCCATTCTTCATTTGTCCACTTATCAAGCAGGCCGATTCTATGTACAGAATGATGCCTCTATGGTGGCGGCGGCCATTTTAAATCCGCAACCCGGAGAAAAAGTCTATGATTTATGTGCTGGAGTAGGAGGTAAAACCAC
>CAZPSR010000277.1:0-2302 GCA_964589135.1 uncultured Syntrophomonas sp. | reverse complement strand
GTCCCACCTGTTTCAACTTAGGCCCGCACCATGTCCTTAATGGCCTGCCGAGACCAATGACGGTGCTGAGCTATGGCCTCAATAAATTCACCGGCAAAGGAACTCATCTGGCTAGCGTTTCTTACGCTTACCACTCCTGCATCCGAGAATACTTGACTGCCATCGCTGCTTCCAGCTAATGAAATGTCGCCCAGGTTGCATTCGATTAAGATATCCACCCCTTCATTGGAAGCTCCGATAGGTTTAAAGTGTTTAAAGGCCTGGTTGATGAAATGCAGGGCATAACCATGGGTGATCAAGCTCTCGATGCTTCGCTGTCCTCCAGGTACATAGACTGCATCATACAGAACTGATGCCGTAGTATGATAGTTTTCTTGTACCTCCAATTGGTGACTATCGCTGCTGCTGAGCATGCCCTGTTGTTTACTGATTATCACCGGATGCACCGCAGATTGCTTAAATTCCTCCATTACCTGCAGCAATTCGTTATGGTTATATCCATTTTCCAGCAGTATGGCTACCCGGCGGGTATTGGCCAGTTTGGTAGTATTGGCCTGACTGACCGTCGGCGAGGAATCGGTGATTCCGGTATCGCACGGAGCAGTCGGAGCAGGAACTCCAATACCGGCTGCTATATCAATGGCCAGCTGGCCATTAACCTTATTGAACATATCTACTACCCGCTCTTTAATGGTTTTATCCTTTACCTTGCCCACTTCAAAATGAAAGGCGTCGATAATATGCTGCTTTTCCGGATCTGACATGCTATTCCAGAATAAAGCGGCTTGACTGTAATGGTCCTTAAAACTGCTGCTGCGTTCCCGCACTTTACGTCCATCCACTTTTTCCTCATAGTGGACATAGCCTCCTTCCGCTTCAGGAACTGGGTAGGGGTTATTACTCCGCAGCATATTAGGGGAATAACTGACCTTACCTTTATCTATAGTCATCCGGTGATAACCATCCCGCTGATTGTTATGCACCGTAGCTAGCGGTCTATTTATAGGTATTTCATGGAAGTTAGGCCCTCCCAGGCGGATCAGCTGAGTATCCAGATAAGAAAAGAGCCGTCCCTGTAGAAGGGGGTCATTGGTAAAATCAATGCCTGGCACTACATTGGCCGGATGGAAAGCCACTTGTTCAGTCTCCGCAAAGAAGTTATCAACGTTTCGGTTCAGAGTCATTTTGCCTATCCGTCTGACCGGAATAAGCTCTTCCGGCCAAAACTTGGTGGGATCCAGTATATCAAAATCGAAGGCGAACTCCTGATCTTCCTCCAACACCTGTATCCCCAGTTCATATTCCGGAAATTCTCCATCCTCAATAGCGTTCCACAAATCTCCCCGGTTAAAGTCTGGATCCTTGCCGGCTATAATTTGGGCTTCATCCCACACCAGGGAATGCACCCCCAAGAGAGGTTTCCAGTGGAATTTTACAAAACGGGCTTGGCCCTGCTCATTAACCAGGCGAAAGGTATTTACCCCAAAGCCTTCCATCATTCGAAAACTACGGGGTATGCCCCGATCAGACATTAGCCACATGATCATATGGGCTAGCTCCGGTGTATTTACCACAAAATCCCAGAAGGTATCGTGCGCAGCCGAGGCCTGGGGTATTTCGTTATGGGGTTCGGGCTTGATGGCGTGGACTACATCAGGAAACTTAATGCCATCTTGGATAAAGAATATAGGCATGTTATTAGCCACCAGATCATAATTACCCTCTTCAGTATAAAATTTGGTGGCAAAACCCCGGACATCTCTAACTGTATCGGCTGAACCGCGAGACCCTACCACGGTAGAAAAGCGAACAAAGACCGGGGTTTTGACGGCCGGGTCCTGGAGGAATTTTGCTTTGGTTAATTGAGCCAGGGTTTCGTAGACCTGAAAATAGCCATGGGCTCCAAAACCCCGGGCATGAACCACCCGCTCGGGAATTCTTTCATGGTCAAAATGGGTAACCTTCTCCCTAAAATGAAAGTCTTCCATCAAAGTAGGTCCCCTGGTCCCCGCCTTGAGTGAATCATCAGTATGAGATACCTTGAGTCCTTGATCAGTAGTAAGCGGCTTTTTATCATGATCCGTGCTAAATATCTCCAATTGCTCATTTTTAGTATTCTCATTAATTCCGGATTGATTTTTTTGCACTGTATCCATTCATCCCATCCTTTCCCTCTTTAATATTTGGCTCCGGGGCACAATTAAATTGACCTTTTTAGTGTGCCACCTGCTATGGTGTTATATACGTATGTGGCATAGGTGGGACAGGTTCCTTGTCCCAGTCCCCCTGTCCCAACCTGTGC
>CAZPSR010000276.1:0-2340 GCA_964589135.1 uncultured Syntrophomonas sp. | reverse complement strand
ATAAAAAATTTTTGGCTCTCTTTCGCTAAGGAAACTTTCTATTATGTATCGAAATATATTTAACGGCTATTTCCCCCAAACGATGGTATTCCCGTGAAACACAGTTTCATAAACTTTCCCACTCCAGCTTGTGCTGACCATGATACTAGAGCCAGACCGGGATAAGAGCTTATGCCCTCCACTGGCTCAAGGAACCTATTGCCCATTTACCCAACGAATTTGTCAACATAATCTTAACTTATATGATAAAATTTGAATTGGAGGGTGTATAATGTCCTATAATCAAGATATGCATGGGCTAGATTTAATAATGAATCCTATACTGCATAACGTGAATGAGGGTATTCTGATTACGGATACTTTTCGAAACGTTATTTTTATGAATGAAAGTGCGGAAAAGATTTTTAATATCGATGCCAGCTCCATTATGGGCAAACATGTAGATCTCTTGAAACCTGGGCTTAAGTTTCACAGCATGATCAGCCAGCGGGAACTATATGTGCAGGAAAAGGCATTTATTAAGGGAAATGAAGTAATTATCCGCAAAGGGCTCTTAGAAGTAAGCCCTAATGCTTTTGTCTGTTATGCTATCTTTCGACTAATCGACAGTTTTGAAGATGATCAGCTGAATTCCTTGCTGCAAAACCCCTATGAAGGAATCGCCGTGTTTGATGAGCATGGCCGTCTTCTTTGGGCTAACGAGGTTTGCTATAAATACTTCAAATGCCGATCCAAAGAAGATGTAAAAGAGAATCTGGCTACTCTTATCCCTCCTTCCACCCTGCGTCATTCCATTGAAGAAGGCCGGCCCTTGTCCGGAAGAACCATCTCCAACAGCGGTAGGACTCTAAACCTGGTATATTTGCCTATTACCAGAAGCAATCGCACCATTGGGGTTATCGTAAAAAGCACCTTTTCCCCCAGCTATCCGGTTCCCGCTGAAATAAGCAGAGAACCGGAACATGGCAGTGCCAGATACTCTTTGGATGATATAGCCGGCAATAACAAAGACTTGATTAAACAAAAGAAATTGGCCGTAAAAGCCGCTCGAACCACTTCCACAGTGTTGATAACCGGAGAAAGCGGAACCGGCAAAGAAGTATTTGCTCATGCCATCCATAATCTCAGTTCCCGGTGCCAAGGTCCTTTTGTTAAAATGAATTGTGCAGCAGTACCTGAAACCCTATTGGAATCCGAATTGTTTGGATATGCCGAAGGGGCCTTTACCGGAGCCAGAAAAGAAGGAAAACCCGGGAAATTTGAGCTGGCAGATAATGGAACCATCTTTTTGGACGAAGTAGCCGATATGTCCATGGCCATGCAGGCCAAGTTATTACGGGTTTTGCAAGAACGGGAACTGGAGCGGGTAGGGGGAGTCAGTTCTACTCGCATTAATGTGCGGGTAATTGCTGCCACTAATAAAAACCTGTATAGACTGGTTAAAGAACACAAGTTCCGTGAAGACCTTTATTACCGGTTAAATGTAGTGATACTTAACCTTCCCCCTTTGCGAGAGCGAAAAGAAGATATCCCCATACTCTGTGGGGTACTATTACGGCGTTTGAATGAACAGTTGGGGACTAAGGTTAGCCTTATCCGACCCGAGGTCCTGTCCTGTTTTCAGACTTATCATTGGCCTGGCAATGTACGAGAACTGGAAAACACTCTAGAACGAGCCATTAATTTTTGCGAACACGATACCATTACTCAGGAACACATCCCTCAACTCATACTGCTTTCGGCCCGGGAAGGCCCGGAGGCAGCCTCTCCTCACTCATTGGAAAAACATTTGCAGGAACGGGAAAAAGAGGCTATTATTCATGCTTTGGAGAGATCCGCCGGTAACAAAAGCAAGGCCGCCAAATCTTTAAAGATACACCGCTCAGCCTTATACCGCAAAATGCTTAAATACAATATCGATTTATAATTGTCCCGTTTTGCAACATTGTTCCATTATAGGACAATTTGCTATATATATGATAATTATGGGGTATGGGGCTTTCACAGTGTATTAATTAGGGACATTTCCCAGCTTATTGAATTATTGCTTTTTTGCCGGGCAAACAGCGTAATAATGCAGTGTACAAAGACTTTATTCCCAGCTGGTACATTTATTGCATGAAATAGTAGGGAGTGGATTTTCAAGTACTAATAGGGGTATTCAATTAAAAGGGGTTATTGAACTTATGAAAGGGGGTATGGGTTAGCATATTGCTATTTTTAGCTTGAACTTTTTAAAACACTATAGAAAAATACTTGAGGGGGTATTTATTAATGGGATTTAATAAAGTAGGTTTATTAGGTGCTGGAATGATTGGTAAAAAAGTTATTGAACTGTTA
>CAZPSR010000275.1:0-2357 GCA_964589135.1 uncultured Syntrophomonas sp. | reverse complement strand
GTCGGTAGGGTGCAACTGGAAACGGGTGTGCCTCCCGGTGTGGAAAGAAAAATGGGTGATTAATGCTATTTGTGTTACCGGGCTGACCTATGAGGTTAGCCTTTTGTGTATGAATGTGGCTTTATGAGGTCAGTTGTGCTTTCCACAACTGGCCTTTTTAGTTATGCCCGGCATGGGCGCAGGTTTTATTATTAAGTGGGAGGTATGTATATATGTTACTTTCAAGGATTAGACAGCGGTCTGCGCTGCAACTGGCAATTATGGCGTTAGTAGTATTATTTTGTTTGAACCTGTTGATACCCCAAGCCTTTGGTGAAGTAATTGCTGAAGATCAAAAGGGCTCATTAACGGCCTCAACATTCTTAGGCGGCAGCTCTTTGGGAGCGGATGGCTTTGACTATGTACAGGCTATGACGGCAGATAGTGAAGGTAATATTTACCTGGCCGGATGTACCAATTCTGCCGATTTTCCGGTGTGGGGCGGTAATAGTTATGATAATTATCCTTCATATGATATTTTTATAGCCAAAATGAATTCCGATTTAACCGAACTGCTAGCCAGTACCGTTATCGGAGGCAATCAGTGGGATCAGGCCTTTGATCTTAAAATTGGGCCGGATGGCAAGGTGTATATGGCAGGTGTTAGCAATTCCCTGGATTATCCTGTAAGTGATAATGCCTATGATACCGAATTTAACGGTAATACCACCTATGTGAACAATTATTATCATAGTGGTCAGTTACCTAATTATGATACCGTAATCACCAAGCTCTCGGCTGATTTAACAAAAATTGAAGCTTCTACCTTTCTAGGTGGTGCTAACACCGATTATAACGGTGAAGAGTATGCTGGCCGCGATTATGCTTACAGCTTGGATTTTGATAGTAATGGTGATGTTTATGTTTTAGGTACTACAGAATCCCGGGACTTTCCCAGCACCGATGGTACTCTTAAAGATGATACCATTTTGTATGGTGATTTTACTCGGGATATTTACCTGGGTAAATTATCGGCAGATTTACAGATCTTGAAAGCAAGCACCCTGATAACTGGCCCGGGCCATGAATCAGCTGCCAAACTGCTAATCGATGAAAACGATAATATTTATATTGCCGGTAACACTACTTCATTAGATTTGACTGCCAAGAACCAGATGTTTACAGCTAATAGAACAGCTGGCGCCATCAGTGCTTATGAATACAACAAGGAAGGTTTTATTGCGGTATTAGATAGTAATTTGAAAGTCATCAATGGCAGCTATTTAGGTGGTGCCGATAGCGATACCATACATAATATGATTATTGCCGCCAATGGAGATTTGCTCATTGGAGGATCTACTCAGTCCGACAATTTCCCCATAAGTGACGGTGTTTTTAAGCAGCATGCTGCCGGTACTGCTGATGCCTTTATCACCAGAATGAGTGGGGATCTGAGTAATATTGCTGCTTCAACTGTCATAGGGGGTAGCAAAGGAGAGCATGTGGCAGCAATAGCTGAAAATAAGGAGGGAAAAATATTTATTGCCGGCTCAACCCAGTCGGTGGGTTACCCGGTTACCAGCGGAGCATTCAGCACCTTTATGATAGAAAAAGTAGCAGGTAGTACACTGAATAACCAGGATGTTTTTATAAGCAAATTATCAGCCGATTTAAGCAATCTCGAAGCCAGTACGTTTATTGGCAATAGTGACAAGGATCAATTAAATAATATGATGCTGTTGGACGACTACCTGATAATCAGTGGTTTGGCTGAAGCTTCCTCCAACTATTTGATAGGAGGGGTGGTAACCAACGGTACCTGCAATTATCCGGTTGTTGCGGGTTGTTATGATACCACTTTTAACGGAGGCCGCTATGATGTTTTTGTTTCAAAAATGGATCAAACCCTTTCAGCAGTACCGGGAAGTGCTGATCTGCCATCGTGGACTGATGAGGACGCAATCAGTGCCAGTGATATAACTACCAATTCTCTCCAGGTTTCCTGGCCCGAGGCTGTAAATGCCAGCGGCTACAAAGTGGTGCTTGATGGACTTATAGTGGGAACCAGCAGTTCGCCTTGCAGTTACGGTATTACCGATCTTAATCCGGGAAGCGGATATGAAATATCTGTCCAAGCAGTCAATAGTGACGGAGCAGCAGTAGATATACCCAATAGCTTGACCATAAATACTATGGACACCTCAGTACCCCAAGGGGCTGATGTTTTTGTAGCCATGATTTCACCCTTGGTATATCAAATGGAAGACGACCCTTCCTATGTGAATCAAGCTATTAACCCAGTTGTTTTTGGTGATGATCTGACTTTGAGTTTAGAATTTTCCGGTCCTGGTACTATCAAGAATATTAATACTGACAAC
>CAZPSR010000274.1:0-2375 GCA_964589135.1 uncultured Syntrophomonas sp. | reverse complement strand
GGAGGCCGAGTCCTTGGATAGTACTCCGGTCTTAGTAGCTACCCTGCATTCCATGCTGGCCCCTCTGGCCTTGTACCTGCATAGGCAGGGTTACCGAAGCGCTTATTTAATGACTGATGGAGCTGCTCTGCCCCTGGCCTTTAGCAATACGGTACATATTTTAAGGAAAAGAAATATTATCTCTGGCAGTGTTACCGTTGGACATGCTTTTGGCGGGGATCTGGAGGCGGTAAATGTATATTCTGGACTGCTGGCGGCCAAAAAGGTCTTAAAGGCTGATGTGATAATATGTACCATGGGTCCGGGCATAGTAGGTACTGGCAGCAGATGGGGCTTTACCGGTATTGAACAGGGGGAGATTCTGAATGCGGTGGAAGCTCTTGAGGGTATGCCCATTGCGGTACCTCGGATCAGTTTTGCCGATGCCCGGGCCAGACACCGGGGCATAAGCCACCATACCCTGACCGTGTTGAAAAGGGTATGCAGAGTAGAGGCCGTCTTGCCTCTGCCCCAGCTGGAAGGAAGCAAAATGAGCTATATACTGGAGCAGCTGAGACAAGCAGGGTTATTGGAAAAATATCTTTGCTGCCTGGAAAGGGTTGAAAGCTTAACATCTATATTGGCTAATAGCCCGGTAAAACTCAGCACTATGGGGCGGGGTCTTCAGGAAGAGCCTGAGTTTTTTCAGGCTTTATTGGCAGCAGCCCGAGTGGCTGAGCGGCTTTTAAGGGGAGAGGAGCTAAACCGGGTCCGTTTAGCCTAAAGCTGTTCAGTGCAAATGTAAGCGAAGATATTCCTGTAAGGAAAGGTGCAAGGGCAGCTTATGGAATATGAGGGGCAAATCCTTGACCTGGCCCAAAGCAGTAAATCCATTAGCTTTTAACAATACCAACATTTGTATCACCTCGATGGTAGTTTATGCTTATATCGGTAAAAATATGCAGGAGGTTTTGACTATGGACCTGGAAGAGAGAACCATATCATCCACTAGCATTTTTAGTGGACGTATTGTTCGGCTGCGGGTAGATCAGGTGAAATTGCCGGATGGCAGTCAGAGCAAACGAGAAATTGTAGAGCACCCTGGTGCAGTAGCTATTTTAGCTCTGGATGCGGATAATAAGATCTGGATGGTAAGTCAATACCGCAAAGCGGTGGAACAGGTACTCTTGGAGATACCAGCAGGCACCCTGGAAGAGAATGAAGAGCCTTTGCATTGTGCCCAAAGGGAACTGGCTGAGGAAACCGGACTGAAGGCCGGGGAATGGCAGGAGATAATCCAGTATTATTGTGCTCCAGGATTCTGTAACGAAAAGACCATCATTTATCTGGCCCAGAATCTGGATACCAAAACCGACTTGGGTCCAGATGGGGATGAATTTTTGGAGTTAGTAAAGATACCCCTGGAAGAAGCTTACCAGCAGGTAGTGGATGGACATATTGTAGATGGTAAGAGTATTATAGCAATTCAGTATGCAGTTCATAATTGCTTGAGCAGATAAGATGCTGAGTATATATGGTGATCTGCATATTCATATAGGCCAGGCCCTTGGGCAGGCAGTTAAGATTACTGCTTCTCGCCACCTGGAATTGAAAAGTATATTGTACCAGGATGCTCCCCGCAAGGGACTGGAAATAGTCGGGGTAGTGGATGCAGGCACCCTGCCAGTAGCTCAGGAACTGGAAGGGATGTTGCAGAGTGGGGAACTGCAGCAGCTAAAGGGCGGAGGCTTTTTAGCCCGCAACGGTGTACTGTTGATAGCAGCATGTGAACTGGAGAGTATAGAAGGAGTACACTGGATTATTTATCTCCCGGGTCTGGAAAATATTAGGGCCTATCAACGCTTTATCCGTAGCCGGGTACGCAATATGCAGCTATCTACCCAAAAGGTACGCATTAGTTCTAAAGAACTGGTAAATCTCGCTTGCATCTTGGAAGGTATTCTTTGTCCGGCCCATGCTTTTACCCCTCATAAGGGAGTTTACGGCTCTTGGACCAATAGTCTTAAAAAGTCCATGGGCAGCAGCGATTATGGGCAGCTGCGGGTTATTGAACTGGGGTTAAGCTCCGATAGTGATATGGCTGCTACTATTGAAGAAACTCGGGCTTTTACCTTTATAACCAACTCGGACGCTCATTCGGCTGATAATATAGGACGGGAATATAATCGCTTTCGCCTGAAAAACAAGAGTTTTCTGGAATTCAACTACTGTCTGGAAAACACCCAGGGGCGGCGTATAACTGCCAACTTCGGATTGGATCCCCGTTTAGGCAAGTACCACCGCAGCTATTGTTTAGCTTGTTCTACCATAAGTACTGAAGCCCCACCGGTTAACCACTGCCATCGATGCGGCAGTGATAAAATGGTGATGGGAGT
>CAZPSR010000273.1:0-2386 GCA_964589135.1 uncultured Syntrophomonas sp. | reverse complement strand
AGGAACGGTAAGCACTTGCAGAGACAGATAAAAGTTAGGGTGGCTTAATAATCCATGATTGGGATATATTAGAGGTAGTAATAAATCCCACCGGATTTATAAGTGACCCTTAGCTGTTTTGACCAAATTTGTGGAAAGAAGAGGTGAGTTCATGAAGACTATTGCTATTGCAGGGACATTTGATAGCAAAGGAGAGGAGTATCAGTACATCAAAAGCCTTATTGAAAGCCTGGGGTGTAATACTTTGATGATTAATACCGGAGTCTTTGAACCATACTTTACTCCCGATATTTCCAACGAAGAGGTGGCAAAAGCTGCCGGGGCCTCAATAAAAGAAATAGCCGAAAGAAGAGACCGGGCCTTTGCTACCGAAATGCTCTCCCAGGGTATGCGTAAATTGCTACCGGAGCTTTACGCTAAAGGCTTTTTTGATGGAATCATTTCACTGGGCGGTACTGGCGGAACCTCTCTGCTTACACCTGCTATGCAGGCCTTGCCCATTGGGGTTCCCAAAATAATGGTGTCTACAGTTGCTTCCGGAGATACTTCACCGTATGTTGGGACCAGTGATATTATTATGATGCCGTCTATTGTTGATGTGGCCGGATTAAATTCCATTTCTACCGTCATATTTAAGAATGCAGCTCTGGCCATTGTTGGTATGGTTAAGCTGAAGGATGCACTGCCTGAACCAAGCATTGAAAAGAAACCGCTGGTTGCAGCAACCATGTTTGGGGTGACTACCCCCTGTGTAAACTTTGCCCAAAAATACCTGGAAGCCAGAGGCTATGAGGTCCTGGTGTTCCATGCCACGGGAACTGGTGGTAAAACCATGGAATCTCTGATTGAAAATGGATTTATTACCGGGGTCCTTGACTTGACCACCACCGAGTGGTGTGATGAATTGTTCGGGGGAGTATTAAATGCCGGACCCCATCGCTGTGAAGCTGCTGCTCTAAAAGGTGTTCCTGCAGTTATCTCTGTCGGTGCCTTGGATATGGTCAATTTTGGCCCTATGGATACGGTTCCTGCCCATTATTCCAGCCGGAATCTGTACAAACATAATCCCACCGTTACCCTAATGCGTACAACAATTGAAGAAAATGAAGCACTGGGGAAAAAACTGGCAGAAAAACTCAACCTTTCCACCGGAAAAGCTGCTTTATTTCTGCCCCTTAAGGGTGTTTCCATGATTGATGCCGAGGGTCAGCCTTTCTATGGCCCGGAAGAGGATAGAAAATTGTTTGAGATCCTCCGGGCCAATGTAAATCAAGATGTGGTTGAAATAGTAGAAATGGATAATCTAATAAATGACCAGGTATTTGCAGAAGCTGCTGCACAAAAGCTCATTGATTATATGGAGGGATAAGCTATGAATAAAATGACTAGAGCAGAAATCCTGGCAAAATTCAGAGAAGAGCGTAGAAAGGGCAAGATCCTGGTAGGGGTTGGTGCCGGCACTGGTATAACCGCAAAAAGCAGTGAAGCGGGTGGAGCGGATATGCTCATAATTTACAATTCCGGCAGATTTCGCATGGCTGGCCGAGGCTCTCTATCCGGCCTGCTGCCCTTCGGTGATGCCAACCAGATCGTCATTGATATGGGTGCCGAGGTGCTTCCAGTTGTTAATCACACCCCTGTTTTAGCAGGGGTCTGCGGAACCGACCCCTTCAGAATAATGGAAGTCTACTTGAAACAGTTAAAAGACATGGGCTTTAATGGGGTGCAGAATTTTCCCACGGTTGGACTGATTGACGGTGTTTTCCGCCAGAATCTGGAGGAAACCGGTATGGGCTATAAGCTGGAAGTAGATATGATCCGGATTGCTCATGAACTGGATATGCTTACCTGTCCTTATGTTTTTGATCCCGAACAAGCCCAGGCCATGGCAGAGGCAGGGGCTGATGTACTGGTGGCCCATATGGGCCTGACCACCAAAGGAACCATCGGAGCCAAAACCGCCTTAACCCTTGATGATTGTATAGAAAGGATCAATGCTATAATTAAGGCCGGCAAAGCTGTAAACCCGGAGGTTTTAGTTATTTGCCATGGAGGACCCATTGCTGAACCCGATGATGCCCAATATGTTATCAGCAGAATCCAAGAAATAGATGGCTTCTTTGGTGCATCAAGTATTGAACGTTTTGCTGCTGAAAGAGGCATCAAATCTCAAACAGAACTTTTCAAAGCTATTGAAAGATAAGGTCCGCCGTGAAGCAGACCAAGGTCATAAAGTTAGGCTGCAGAAAACCGCCAGAACGTCTATTGTTAACTGGATATTGGTTTTTTTTGGAAACGGGCGGTCAAAGACCGCCCTACTCGTTAAGGCACGAAGCAAGGAAGCAAAAGAACTTCCCCCTTCTTCAGATGATTACCAGCTTTTCGG
>CAZPSR010000272.1:0-2387 GCA_964589135.1 uncultured Syntrophomonas sp. | reverse complement strand
TAATACCTCCCCTAATCATCAATCCTCGGGTGGATTGAAAGAATGGAGTATTTTGTTTTTCCCCTCTTCTACTATGCGATATACTCCCTCTACTGGCACCTTTTCCTGAGCCAGTATCTGTAAGAATTCTTCCAGACAGTTGGGCTCCAGTTTAATGGCCAGACCACAACTAGCCGATATTTCTCGGGGGGTAGGTATAATTATAAAGGTTTTAGCCCAGCCTTTCATAACTTTTTCCGCTTTTAAGGCATAAGAGGTGGAAGAGAAAGTGATAATGCCATAGTCCCTCATCCCCATTAAATACTCTTGCATAGATCTCACTCCCCTAAATCGATAGTGCCCCTTTTAAAAAAAGTGCCCCGGGTTTCTGCCAGCTGCTTTTCTCCCGCATATATCTGGGCTTTAGCAAATATCAGGGTTTTACCCGCTTTTATAATCTGACCTCGGGCTACTATATCTTGGCCCAAAGGGGCGGGAGACATCATAGCCGTGTTGAAATCCACGGTAGTGGCTAATATTCCCAGGCTACGGATGGCATTGCCCATGGCTCCATCGGCCAAACTTAAGAGCAGCCCTCCATGTCCCATATCCAGGTGATTGGCATGTTCGGCTCGGGTCGTTACCCTTAATTCCGCATATCCCGGCCCTAATGCGCTTATTCTGAATCCCAGCAAATTATAGAAAGGCATCTTTTGAGCCACTCCGCTAATTCTATTGAATAATCTTTCATCAATACCCAGATTCTTGATTTCCAATAATCCTAGTCTCCTTTTCTATCTGTTCTCCTAATTTATTATAGCTTAATCAATCAATAATTTATCTACCAGTCAAAACGGAGCTTTAAGTAAATATTTGCCCTTTATAAATTGGGCCCGACCTGCACAAAGTAAGTAAAACGAGGTAAAGACTATGTTAGAAACCAAACATTTGCGTTTGCTAATACTGCTCACTGGCCTGGCTATATTGTTAATTATATTGGCTACCTTGCTAATAGCCAATTCCCGGAATCAAATAAGCCCCAAACCACCTCCCCCTGATTCCTCCGGGATCGAATCTGAGCAGGATTTATCTGATGCAGAGTGGTATATCAAATTTTCGGTGGAAAATCAGCAAGCAACTGCCTACGTGGGAGAAAGCTATAGGCCGATTGCGGCTAGTGGGGAGGTTTGCTTTATTGGAGGCCTCGCCATGCATCCTTTGTATCCATTAAATAAGGGCGGCAACCCATTAGAACCAGTAATACCTTTTGGCACTACCCTGTATCTGGAGGAACCCATACTGGTACAAGGCCAAGAGTATAAATCATTTCAGGTTATGGATACCGGAGATGTATACTATGGTTTGTGGCGGGATTCTCCTTATTGGCTGGATATCTACTTTGGCACCGCCAATTACTATAACCGTCAGGATGCTAAGGCTTTTGGCACCCAACGGGTTAACTACTACTGGATTGAGAAATGGCGCTAGAATTAAAACCGCTTTAAATATCCTTCTAGGTAGGTTTTTACCTTGTCCCCAGGCTGGTATACACCATAATGACCTTCACATAGTACATCGGCATTTAGACCTAAGAGAAGCTGCATAGACTTTCTCCACTGTTGTTTATCCGAGCCCCATTCCTTGAAAAAGGGACCATGTACATCCTGGGCAAATAATACCTTCTTTCCCCCCACTTCAGCATATACTGATATGCTACCTGGGGTGTGTCCCGGGGTATGAAGGCAATAAAGCTCTATATTACCCAGGGTAAAGGTGGCATCCCCCTGTATAACCTGATCCACCTTTACTCCTTCATATTTGACCCCATACCAGGCTTCAGCGGTTAATTCCGGCCGGGCTTCCTCTATAGCAGGCAGGTCCAGTACATGAGCAATAATATCCGCCTTTAAGGCTTCTCTAAATTTTTTTAATCCGCCAATATGATCTATGTGGCCGTGAGTAATTACAATAAAGCGCAGCTGATTCCAATCAAAACCCGCCTTTTTGATCTGATCTAAAATCATTCCTGCGCTTTTCCCGGCCCCAGTATCTATTATACAGAGCTCATCTTTGCTCTCAATCAAATATACGCAACAATCATCGGCGTTGCTGATACCCGGACCTCCTACCTGGTAAACTCCGGGTACTATTTCCGCCATCTTTCTTTTCATTGTTCTGCCTCCTTTCACTAGGCTTTCCTGATTCCACTGCGACCAGCCAATTTAAGAATATATTTTAATTCAATATATCTCCATGGTATACCTGCTATTAAAGAGCAAATTGTCAGGCTTACATTATCTTTACCTGCTGTACCAAAAGTAACAAACTATTGTGAAAAAGACCTTTAGTGCAATGTATTGTCAGTAATCCAATTTACCTGTATAATTTTAAACAAGGTGAAGAGTTAG
>CAZPSR010000271.1:0-2412 GCA_964589135.1 uncultured Syntrophomonas sp. | reverse complement strand
GAAAAGAGAAAAGTACTTTGTTCTTTCAGGAGAATATTATATAAGTGAGCAAAAAAACAGGCAAGCCTTGCGATTGATTCGAAGCTTGCCTAAAACCCCCGTATACGGGCTTATTAATTGATTTATTGCTAAGATCCTTGATCATATGCTCTCTCAATACCGGCATATAAGATGGATTATGTAATTTATTGTCATACTTGCTATGGCTTCATTTCTTCGATTAGCTCTTCAACCTCCTCGGCACCCTTATTATAGAATTCTTCTTCATCAGTTGCCAATTCCTTTAATAGCCTGAGAAACTCACCAGCATGAACTCTCTCCTCATCTGCAATCTCAGTCAGCACTGCTTGAGCTAATTTGTTGTCAGTAGATCCGCCAGCTGCATTTATAAATGGACTGTCTCATATTCGGCGACCACCATAGAACGAATCGCTCTAAGTCGAAGCTCAGGCTAAAGCCTTCGATGCTCGACACTAGCCGAAACATCGTCGGCTTCGTCAGTTCTTGGTCACTTACTTTCTGGTGGGCTAGGCCCAAGAGATTACCAATATCAGGCATTTGCACCACCTCCTGTTATGATTCTACTACATATCATTTCATCTGTCACGCCAGGTAAACTGTGAAAGTACCGGGTTTGCATAATCATGCACAAGAATAAGGAGTGGTGTCGGACTTGCTAAAAAACATCTTTCTCAAGATAAAAGCTAGATCAGAGTAATAGGCCAGTCCAAAATCTATTTTTTACTCTGGCAGCAAATGCTAGCATATAAAAATCAGGTAAAAAATAGGCAAGCTTTGGCTTGATACAAAGCTTGCCTGAAGAACCCACATTTTATTGTCAAAATTTTAATTAGCTTTTTCAATAAATGAAATTATGTCATTTTTGCTGTCAATACCATAGCTATTATGGTTTCTTTACGCTTTGGTTATATATTAGAGAATGGCACCGCCATCAATTACCATATACTGGCCTGTTACATACTTAGAAGCATCTGAACAGAAAAAGGCTACTGCACCCTTCAGATCATCTTCGTCACCAAATCTACCCAATGCTATTCTAGCCTTGGATGCAGCCTCAACTTCAGGACTTAAAGCTCTTCCGGAAAAATCAGTGGGGAAGTAACCAGGTGCCAAGGCATTGACATAGATATTATATTTGCCCCATTTATAGGCCAGGTCTCTGGCCAACATGATTAATGCGGCTTTGGTAGCAGTATAAGTCGGAGTTGATTGACCTCTGGAGGCAACCACCCCTGCGGTAGAGGACATAAAGATTATTTTGCCGCCACCCTGTTCCTTCATCTTTCTTGCTGCTGCTGAGGTAAGATAATAGGTACCAGTTAAATTGAGATCCAATACCTTCTGCCATCCGTCAATAGGGAAGTTCATGGCATTGCCACCCCAAGCAGTACCAGCATTGTTAATAAGGATATCAACGCTTCCAAAACGATCAACGGCTAAATCTATTAGTTTTTCCCCATCTTCAATTTTACTTACATCGCAGGCTGCAGGTTGGGCTTTTATGTTATATTCTTTTTCCAGTCGATTGCAAAGATCCTCGCATCTTTCGATTTTGCGAGCTGCAACCACTACATTACAACCCATTTCAGCCAGGGCATCTGCACACTGTGCTCCAAGACCCATAGATCCGCCGGTAATAACTGCTGTTTTTCCTTTAATATTGAATAGTTCTGCAACTTTCATTCTTTATCCCCGCTTTCTGAAAAATATATTGTGAATATTAAGGCCACCAATTTCTTTAGACATACTACTAGAGTTAATATTTTTTTAAGCAATGTTATGACGGACGTAGTTTCCGAAAGTTGATATTAGCGCCGCTCGGCCTATGGCGTAATCATTAAATGATGCCACATATCAACCCATATCCCATGGCCGGATAGCAGGTTTTACCGTCCATTCGGTCGAATACCAGCCTTCTCTTACCAGGGCATCAAATCGTTTCTTCCACTACCCTATAATAAGTTGTACCTCCCTTCATAGTCATTTCTGTCTAAAGAATAATTAGCCTGGACACCGACATTTACTGCAATGCAGGATGTAACAATTCCTAGTACTAATATACCTTATGGGGATAAAGGCTCATTAATTAGGTCTATGAGCAAACACTAATAATGCTGTGAGCCTTCGGTTTTCCACTCGTAGTGGGCTCTCCCTATTAATGAGTAAATTCCCCCACCAGTACATTAATTTATCAAATATCGACGAATAAAGCTCGGGTTAGAAAAAACTGGTATACTAGCCCTTATACTTTTATAGTATCCCACAAATTCGCCTAATATGAAAGGATTAAAGAGGAAGTTTTATGAGTGCCGCCGAATAGAAAGCATTAGCCCGACCGGCGAAGGCGACGATGTTTCGCCGAGTGTCGATGGATCGAAGGCGTTAGCCTGA
>CAZPSR010000270.1:0-2455 GCA_964589135.1 uncultured Syntrophomonas sp. | reverse complement strand
AAGCGGTAGAGACTGAACCCCGTATGGAAGGCATCTGGTCTTCCAAAGGTAAGTTGTAATAACGAGGTGTTATAAAGATGATCATATTTCCAGCCATTGATCTTAAAGATGGGCAGTGTGTCAGATTGGTTCAAGGCCAGGCTGAGGCTAAGACCGTATACTCGGATAATCCGGGGCAGATAGCCGCCTCCTTTGAAAAACAGGGGGCCAGATATCTGCATGTAGTGGACCTGGATGGAGCTTTTACCGGCAGTCCCAGGAATAGATCAGCTATCGAAGCCATAGCCGCCAGTATCAACATTCCCTTTCAGGTAGGCGGAGGCCTGCGCAGTGTAGATGAGGTGAGGCAGGTATTGGAGCGTGGGGCGGCTCGGGCTATTGTAGGAACCGGAGCAGTTAAAAGCCCCGATTTGGTAAAACAGCTCTTGGACAGTTTCGGAGAGGAGCGAATTGTGGTGGGCATAGATGCCCGGCAGGGAATGGTAGCGGTGGAAGGATGGGTAGAGACCTCCAGCTTGTCTGCCTTGGAGTTTGGCCATTACATGAAAAGCATGGGGGTCAAGACCTGTGTATTTACTGATATTAGCCGAGATGGTTTGCTAAAGGGTCCCAACCTGGTCTCAACCCGGCAGATGGCGGAAAAAACCGGCCTAAATATTATTGCTTCCGGTGGAGTGTCCAGTTGGCAAAATATTAAAGATCTCAAGGCTCTGGAATCCTGGGGGGTAGTGGGAGCCATTATTGGCAAAGCCTTGTATGATGGTAAAATAGACCTGATTCAGGCTTTGCAGGCTGCAGAAGGGTAATAGGGCTTAAGACCGAAAAGAGAACTGGAGGAGGAAAAAATATGCTGGCCAAAAGAATTATTCCCTGTCTGGATGTTTTCCAGGGCCGGGTGGTTAAAGGGGTGAATTTTGTAAATCTTAAGGATGCCGGAGATCCGGTGGAACTAGCTGCCTACTATGACCGGGAAGGGGCTGATGAACTGGTATTCCTGGACATAAGTGCATCCCAGGAAGGCCGCAAAACCATGGTGGATGTAGTACGGGAAACCGCCCGGCAGGTGTCCATACCCTTTGCTGTGGGTGGTGGAATTGGCCATATAGATGAGATACGCAGAATACTGGAAGCAGGAGCGGATAAAGTTTCGCTGAACTCAGCGGCAGTGAAGAACCCGGCCCTAATTGAGGAAGGGGCTTTGCAGTTTGGCAGTAAATGTATAGTGGTGGCAATAGATGCTCGAAGAAAAGAAGAGGGGGTCTGGGAAGTATATACCAATGGAGGGAGGGTCCCCACCGGACTGGATGCAGTCGAATGGGCTCAGAAGGTTGAAAAACTGGGAGCCGGAGAAATATTGCTGACCAGTATGGACCGGGATGGGACCAAAGATGGTTATGACTTGGAATTGACCCGGGCTATTGCTGATGCGGTTCAGATACCGCTTATTGCCTCCGGAGGAGCTGGAAATCTGGCCCACCTCTATGAAGGAATCCAGTACGGAGGAGCAGATGCAGTCTTGTGTGCTTCCATTTTTCATTACCGGGAATATACTATTGCCCAGGCCAAAAGATACTTAAAAGAAAAAGGAGTTCAAGTCAATAATGCTAGATAAGATGAATTTCGATAAACAAGGCGGCTTGATTCCGGCTATAATTCAGGACTGGGTAAGCGGGCAGGTCCTGATGCTGGCCTATATGAACCAGGAGGCCCTGGCTAAAACCATAGCAAGCAGAAAAACCTGGTTTTATTCGCGCAGTAGACAGGAGTTATGGATGAAAGGCGAGAGTTCAGGACATGTACAGGAGGTTAAAGAAATCCTGTACGACTGTGACCAGGATGCGCTATTGATCAAGGTGGAGCAGACCGGGGTAGCTTGCCATACCGGTCATTATTCCTGTTTCTTCCGCAATTCTGAGGGACAGGAGGTAGACCGACCAGTATTTGATCTGGATAAAGTATATGCCTCAGCTAACAGTCCGGCCATACTGTACGAACTGTATGATGTAATTAAGGAACGGCAGGAACAGTTGCCAGAAGGATCATATACCACTTATCTGTTTAAACAGGGATTAGATAAAATCCTGAAAAAGGTAGGGGAAGAAAATGCGGAGGTAATAATAGCCGCTAAAAATCGGGAAAAAACAGAGCTTGTTTATGAAAGCTCTGACTTGATATATCACTTGATGGTACTCTGGGTGGAACAAGGGCTAAGCCTGGGAGAAATCTTTAGCGAGTTAAAATCCCGCCGGTAATTTACCCAATTATGATTAAGTTTAAGCTTGGAGGTATGGCAATGACTCAGATAAGCTCCAGTGCATTTACCGAGACTAACCAGGCCATAAGGTAAACGGATAAGGTAAAATTGAATTGCCAACGTTTCTGTCTTTATAAAAGCCAAACGGCAGTAAACCAGAAAAAACAATAGAGGGTTCAAACCCTCTATTTTTCTTATGGT
>CAZPSR010000269.1:0-2461 GCA_964589135.1 uncultured Syntrophomonas sp. | reverse complement strand
ATATGCTCGACTTATAATACAAGGGCTCAAGCGTTTTATGAAAGAGTTGGTTTTAAGAAGGTTGGTATTTTAGATAATTTAGTGATTCCGGGTCATGATGAGATTTTATATCGTTTAACGGGTGGGACTCTGAGGTAGAAATGCCTATCTATCCATTTATGAATCATTTAAAACGAGGCAATTTGTGGGCAGTTAATGTATTTACGGGGTACATGTTTATCTTGGTTTGGCGGGGATGGTTTAAAAAAAGACTCCTTAGAGGAAAGAGTTCAGTTACGGCGTTAGCCGTAACCAGCCGATTTTTGATAAATGCCCATAATTATGATATAATTTTGCTGCGAATATGAACAAGGGGGGTTTTTAAATGCCAAATATTCGGCCTATTTCAGATTTGAGGAACAATGCCAATGATATTTCGGAGATTTGCCATCAGACCCGTGAACCGGTTTTCATTACCAAAAATGGTGTGGGCGACATGGTTGTGATGAGCTTGGAAACCTATGAACGTCAACAGTCGCTAATTAACCTATACGTTAAACTGGCCGAAGCTGAGGAAGAGATCATGAGTGGTGAAGAGGGCGAAGACTTCTTTGAAGTATCGAGAAAGCTAAGGAATATGGTGCATGGACTATAAAGTAAAAATATATCCGGCGGCCAAACGGGATTTAACGGACATTATCAATTATTTAAACACCCTTTCTGCCAATGCAGCTCTCCGCTATTACGATCTTCTCTCGGAAAAAATAGGCAGTCTGTCGCAGATGCCTGAACGTTGCCCCTATGTGCGAAACAATCCACTGAAGGCGAAAGGCTATCGTTGTTTGGTGGTGGAAAGCTACCTTGTGTTTTATGTCGTGAAGAGCGACACTGTTCAGGTCCGCCGTATCCTTTACGGCAAACGAAATTATGAATGGCTTTTCCAACAGTAATAAAAATGGTGATTACGCCCTCAAGTCATTGGGGGCTATAATTTTTCGTTCAACAACAAATTAATCTGTTCAAATAACTGTATTTCGGTTTCCCGCTTGAGCCAGCTCAAATGCCGTGTCGTCTTGGCGAGCAGACGAAAAGGGATTTGAATTATTCTGGGAGTAGGAAAATGTACAATAGAGATTATTGGTGGAGGTCATGATCATTCGCAGCTCAGCTTTGTGATGTAACCGGAGGAGGATTCTCTGTTATTGCTGAGGAGACCATAGCTGAACGTGGTTTTCCGTTATTGATGTTACCTAACACCGTATCGGGAACAATAGGTGATGGAAACTTTCAATACTTCAACCTCATGGCGTTATGTTCCTTAATAATCTGTAGTAATCGGCTTTATGATACTATTTCTTATCATACAGCTTTCCTGGCTTTAGGTATAATTTGAGAAAAAATGGCAATAATACCGGCAAGAGGTGATATTTATGAAGAAATATGGCCTGGTTATTATTGTCCTGGGTGCTTTATTTATAAGCTTCGGCCTGGGGTATATGGCTGCCAGTGTTCAACCTGTTAACAAGCCGGTTCCAGGTCAAAAAAAAGCCGTTATGGGAATAGAATCGAAAAAGCAGGTAATTGGCGAAGAAACCAGGATAGAACTGGAACAGGAGTATTTGCGCTGCAATCACCTGCTAGTATCGGATTTCCCTAATCCGGACCATCTCTTGGGAAAAAGCCTGGAGGAAATTAGCCAGCTATTGACTATAGATAATGGCTATAAGGTGACCATGGAGGGCAATACCCTGACCATTCACCAAAGCTTAGAAGACTGGTGCCCGAAAGATAAAGAAAAATGCCGCCTTAAAACATACCAGGGTCGCCTGGCAGTATACCAAGGTCCTGATGCAGAGAACGACATCCTGCTCAGGGTAAGCAATATTCAAATTGACTCTCTGCCTCCCTCCATAGCAGCGGATATCAAAGAAGGCAAGTATGAATTTGTTAACGAAGAGGCCCTCAATGATGCCCTGGAAAACCTGGACGAATACTAAAAAGTAAGGTGCCGGGTGTTAAGTTATTAAGTTATTGATGCTTTACATCAATAACTTAATAACTTAACACCCGGCACCTTTGCTGGTTTGGTATAATGTTAAATAGAATTGGACGAGTGGAATTTAGGGATGAGGCGGAGAATCTATGATAGTATTGGGTATAGATCCTGGAACGGCTACTACTGGTTATGGAGTGGTGGCTTACCAGGCCGGGAGAGAAAAACTGATTGAGTATGGAACCATTACTACCCCATCAGATATGGAAATGGCCTATAGGTTGCTGCTAATCAATCAGAATTTAAATAGAGTAATCCAGGTTCATAAACCGGATGCGGTGGCTATTGAACAAATATTTTTTCATAAAAACTCCAAAACGGTGATTACCGTGGCTCAAGCCCGGGGGGTAGCTATGTTTACTGCAGCCCGGGAAGGAATAGCTATTGGCGAATATACCCCGCTGCAGATAAAACAGTCGGTGGTAGGAT
>CAZPSR010000268.1:0-2494 GCA_964589135.1 uncultured Syntrophomonas sp. | reverse complement strand
ATTTCTTGGCCCGATCCTGACCAATTACATAGTCATCCAGGGTTTCTCTGATTTCCAAAGGCTTGGGAATATCCCCCAGTTCCAAACCCAAATCTTCAGCCAGTTCTTCTTCGATTATCTCATTGCAGAGTTCAATACATTCATCACAAATATAAACCCCGGGTCCTGCTACCAACTTCTTGACTTGATCCTGGGTCTTGCCGCAAAATGAGCATTTTAATTGTCCTTTATCATCGCCGTATTTATGCATATATCCACCCCTCTTCCAGGTAGCTATTTTTTCTTGCCAAACCCCCTGGACTTACCCATTACCTCGTCAATAATCCCATACTCAATCGCTTCTTCTGCGGTCAAAAAGTAATCTCTTTCCGTATCCTGCTCTATTTTATCCAAGGGCTGGCCAGTTCTTTCTGCCAGAATTCGGTTTAAGGATTCTCTCATTCTAATAATTCTTTTGGCATGAATCTCAATATCGGTAGCTTGACCCTGAGTTCCACCACTTGGTTGATGAATCATGATCTCGGCATTGGGCAGGGCAAAACGCTTCCCTTTTTCCCCGGCCGCCAGCAGGAAGGCTCCCATACTTGCAGCCAGGCCCACACAGATAGTTGATACATCAGCCTTGATATGCTGCATGGTGTCATATATGGCCATACCGGCACTTATTGAACCTCCAGGGCTGTTAATATATAAGGAAATATCCTTATCGGGATCTTCTGCTTCCAAAAACAATAGCTGAGCAATCACCAAATTGGCCACTGTATCATCGATAGCGCTGCCCAAGAATATTATCCTGTCTTTTAACAAGCGAGAGTATATATCATATGATCTCTCTCCCCGGTTGGTCTGCTCTACTACCATAGGGACCAAATAAGACATATCTTTCACCTCTTTTGGTTAATTTTAATTTACTTCATAATAATGCTTAATTATCTATGCTTCGGAGATCCAATTACTCTGAGACCTTTTCCTCAGCTTCGTCTTGGGTTTCCGGGTCTACTGCTTCCTCAATCGTCACTATGGCATGATCCACCAAATAGTCTAGTGCTTTGTCCATTTGCAGGTTTCTCCGGATATTATCTTCCATTCCTTCCAAGTTTTTCTGGACTGCTTCAACTTCCATTCCTGTTTTAACAGCCATTTCATTAATATATATATTTAATTCTTCATCATTAATCTCTATACCTTTTTCATCAATCAATTTTTCTAAGATGAAATTGGTCTTAAGTTGCTTTTCAGCATCGGGCATAATGGAATTTATTAGCATATCTACACTGCTATTGGTAATGGTTAGATATTGTTCCAAAGATATCCCCTGCGACATAAGGCGCTGCTCTAGTTGTTGAGCCATATTGACAGCCTGGGCTTTAATAGCTGACTCTGCCAGTACTACCTCGGTGGTTTCCATGGCCTTATCCAAAGCTGCTTGCCGCAGAGCATCCTGACGCCTGGCCTGACTGGCCTCCAGCAGGTTTTTCCTTATATCTTCCTTGAGTTCATCAAGGGTTTCAAACTCGCTAACTTCCTGGGCCCATTCATCATTCAGTTCCCGCATCTGTTTGCCCTGAACACCCTTTACCGAAACCTTAAAAACAGACGCTTGCCCGGCTAGTTCTTCGGCTTGGTAATCGTCCGGAAAGGTAACTTGCACTTCTTTTTCATCTCCGGCCTTCAGCCCGGTCAGCTGCTCTTCAAACCCGGGAATAAAGGTTTCGGACCCCAGAACCAGCTGATAATCCTCTCCCTTTCCCCCTTCAAAGGGGACCCCATCTACAAAACCCTCGAAATCAATGATTACCGTGTCTCCCATCTCGCTGGGTTCGCTTTTGTCTACTAATTGAGCGTAAGATGAGCGCATATCATCTAACCTTTTCTCAACCATTTCATCACTGACTGGAAAATCAGGCACCTTAATCTCCAGTCCTTCGGTTTGACCCAGAATTACCTCCGGTTCAACCGCTACGGTAGCTTTGACCATAAATGGTTGCTCATCATTATCGATAGTCTCTAGGTCAAAATCGAATTCCGGCTGCCCCATAATCTTTAAGTCCAAAGCTTTTACGGCTTCATCATATACCTGGGGAATAATATGCTCTAAGGCATCCTCATACAATACCTCTTTGCCGTAATAGGCTTCTAACAACTGCCGAGGCACTTTCCCTTTTCTAAATCCAGGTACAGTGACTTTTTTAACCACTGTACGGTAGGCAAATTGCTTGCCTTCCTCCAGCTTGTCAGCACTTACCTCTATTTCCAGGAAAGCTTCGCCATTATCGATTTTTGATACCCTCGCGTTCATCTACGCTCCTCCTAACCTCATTTAAAGTTCTTCTACGATTAATGCAATCATTAATCCTTAAATTGGCCCACTAGACCCTTTAAAGAATTTACCCTACTTTCACCAAAAATACAACACCCCGGCAGTTGCCGAGGCACAATTTCTATGGAGCGGAAGACGAGATTCGAACTCGCGACCCTCGCCTTGGCAAGGCGA
>CAZPSR010000267.1:0-2501 GCA_964589135.1 uncultured Syntrophomonas sp. | reverse complement strand
GGTAGAACTTTACCGAACTCCGTATTCAAAATAATAGCCGATGCTGTATAAAGACCGAAGAGTCCAGCCAGACCCAGGAAGGTTCCAGCAATGTGGGCATAATCATGACCTATGACCTGCAGGTCCTGCAAGGCAACTATGGGAACTGCCACGTCCAGGCAAAGAAGTACCATTATGAGAGTTAAAGGTGACCTGAAATATGCGGGAGTCCACAACCAGAGACCGAACCATAAAGCACACCAAGCAAATCCGTCAATGCGAGCATCTAGTGCAGGCCAACCATTGGCAACAGCCAAATATTTAAAAATCATCTCGAATCCACCGACCAGCATGAAGAAAGCCGAGAAGAACAGGAATACGTTACCACCAGTGGTGGCACCTTCCTTAAGTTCGATTACGCCAACCGTGTATTGTACCAGAGCACCACCTAGCAACCAGCATCCTAGTAACGGAAGACAAGTAGATTCAACCTTGCCACACAAAAGCGCATAAAACACAAAACAGGCTATTGCTAGAGCAAGCAAACCTGCAGGGGCGGGATTCGCCCAACCACTTCCATGTCCAGACATTTAAACTCCTCCTTTTCTCTTTTGAACTCTTATCTATCTTGCTAAAGGGTTATATTACTATTTATACACCCCCTTATCATTTATTTGCATCGAGTTCCAAGCTTAAATATTGGGACTCGAAAGCTTAATTCTTCTTTAAGGTAGAGGCACAAACTGTTATAGGAATGGTTAGGTTAAGAAATAGTAAGGAAATCGCTGTAATGATTGCAAGGCGCACTACTGGTTGATGTGAATAGGCTGAAATGGATAACTAGAAATTGCTGTAAAATAATCCGGCCTTACTGCTGATGAATAAAATTGGGTTTTTGACGTATTAATCATTATTCTTAGGATTTTAAAATTATTCAGAAAACCTATGTAATTTTTCAGCTATTACGGGTCGGGTCAACTCTAGTTAATAGTAGGTTAATGACTCATGAGGATAAATATCCTGCTAACCAAAGTCACCAAGGTGCTTTCATTGTATGAAACCAGGCCACCTTTGTCAAGATGTTGTATTCGGAATGTTGGCAAAATTCTCATTTAATGGCGTAATATTGATATTTCCAGAATGTGGTTGTTGCTGTAAGCCAAAAGCCCAGGTATAATATTATATAGGTGGCGGAGAAAACGGGTTGATTATACTTTTTCACTGTTTACCAAAGATTTATATATCCTTGTTTTAATGATAATAGTTGGGTTGTTGAGAGCGGTTGATAGAATATTCCTTTTGTCGGGATGAGTTTTGTGATCTACTCCGCCACCTGAGCTATTAATAGAGCCCATTAGATTTCGGTAGTTTTACTGCCGAAGTTTTATTTTTTCTGCTTAAGAGTTTTGCCTGGTTCAAGAATCCAACGGCGGGTTATTGTGAGCAGAGCGAATAATTGGCTAAATGAGCGATGTGAATTTATCTGCAGTATATACTATAATTAGGTTCAGAGTTAAAAGTTTCAAAGTAGGACAGAAGCCGGAGGTGCAGAGGTGGATACACCTAACAGCAGCTTGAAAGGAAAAGTTTGTCTGATTACCGGGGGGGCACGAGGGATCGGCGCTGCTGTAGCCCGAGCGGCAGCCGCCCAGGGGGCCTTAGTGGCCATAAATTATCTCCATTCTCAAAGAGAAGCCAGGGGCCTGGTGGGAGAATTGCAAGAACAAGGCTATGAGGCCTTGGCTCTGCAGGCCGATATCAGCCAGGAAGAAGAGGTTGGCTGTTTATTTGCTCAGATTAGAAGTACCTGGGGAGAGGTAGACCTGCTGGTAAATAATGCTGGGGTAGCCCTGAGGACTTTGGTGCAGGAAACCACGGCTTCTGAATGGGACCGGGTTATGAATGTAAATCTTAAAGGGGCTTTTCTGTGTTGTCGGGAAGCCTTGCCTTACATGATAAAGAAACGCTATGGCAGAATAGTCAACATTGCTTCGGTACAAGGAATTTCCGGTTCATCATATGAATCCGTTTACTCGGCCTCCAAGGGAGGGCTGATTGCCTTTACCAAGTCCCTGGCCAGCGAAGTGGGACCCTCGGGGATAACTGTTAACGCTATTGCCCCAGGGCCGGTAGCCACAGAAATGATATACTCCCACTTGGCTGAGGAAGATATTAAAGTAATTCTGGATGAGATACCTGGTGGGCGGATGCTGCTGCCGGAAGAAATTGCTAGTACCTGCCTGTTTCTCTTGTCTTCCCAGGCAGCCGGCCTAAATGCCCAAGTTTTGTGCCTGGATGGGGGCTGGAAATCCAGCTAAATAAAGTGTACCGTACTTGTAATCCCGCTTTACCCTTTACCTTGGGGCTGGCCTGGGACCGGGCTAATATGGCAGGCCAACGGTCAAGGGATCGAGGGGAGCTAATAAGCTTTGAGTACAGTGACAAATAATAGCTTTTCGGGGTAAGATTAAAAAAAGAATCTAACTTCACAGGGGAATCAATAATTAATTATGCCAAATTTC
>CAZPSR010000266.1:0-2515 GCA_964589135.1 uncultured Syntrophomonas sp. | reverse complement strand
TCATAGACTCAGAGTTAGAAAACGAATATAAGTCTTACAATGATTATGAAGCCAGAGCTTTTAATCGAATCGGCATTGCTCTTTCTGCTATGGCCTGGTTGGTTCTAAATATATTTTGTTACTTTTTCTATCCTCAAGATTTTCTGCCCATGACGGTAGCCCTGGCTGTTTTTTTATATCCGCTTTTCATTGATATTCTTGTAATAACTACCTCTCCCAGCAAGGTCAAATATTATCAGCCTTTATCCGCTTTGGCCAATTGTCTGGCAGGTCTGATGTTTGTTTATGTAGGTCATTTTTTATGGAACAATTCTATTCTTACAATTTGCGGCATAATGGCCTGTGTGCTATTTGGCTTTTTTATCTTGCGGATTAGGTTTATAATAGCTTTGGTTGAAACGCTGATCTATATCTCTGTTTACGAAGTATCTTTATTAATTTTTGCCAGCCAAGGAAACTCGGATATCCCATTGCTTGCTGTTATTGGGATCCTCATTGAAATCATATGTACAGTAGGTGGCTACAGTTTGGAGACCAATTCTCGCAAGATGTTCTACCAGAACAAGGAGCTCATACAGCAGCGGCAAGTGGCCGAGGCGGCAACTCAGGCTAAAAGCGAGTTTTTGGCTAACATGAGCCACGAGTGCCGGACTCCTTTAAATGCCATTATCGGCATGTCCTATCTAGCCTCACATACCAATCTAAGCCCCAAACAAAGGGATTATATGGAAAAAATTCAGTCCTCGGCCCAGACCTTGCTGGAAGTTATAAATGACATCCTGGATTTTTCCAAGGTGGAAGCCGGCAAAATGGATATCGAGGTGGTAGACTTCCAGCTTGATGATATATTGGCTAATTTGGCCAACCTGTTTAATATGACTGCTCAGCAGAAGGGTATTGAACTGCTTTTTAGCTACACCGCCCATGTGCCACAAAGGTTGAGGGGTGACCCCCTACGCTTGGGACAGATTCTGATTAACCTGGTCAATAATGCCATTAAATTTACCGATCAAGGTGAGATTATCGTTAAGATTGAGCCTTTGCTCCAGGATAAGGAAGAGGTGACTCTGAAGTTTTCAGTCAGTGATACCGGTATTGGCATTTCCAAAGAGCAGCAAACCAAGCTGTTTCATGCTTTCAGCCAAGTAGATGCTTCTACCACCCGTAAATATGGTGGTAGTGGTCTGGGGTTGGCTATTTGTGAACGCTTGGTGAAACTAATGGGAGGGCGTATCTGCTTAGAGAGTGAGCTGGGCTTTGGCAGTACTTTTATCTTTACAGCGGTGTTCGGATGCCATCAACCCATAGCAAGGGATCTAAACCTGCTTAGCTACCGGGACCACCAAAATATAAAGGTTTTAGTCATTGATGATAACCCGGTTGCGCTAGAGATATTTACCGATATGCTTCAATCCCTGGGTTTCACAGCGAAGGGCGTTGCTTCCGGGGAAGAGGCATTGGCACTTTTCAGGAATGAGTCCAAACAATTTGATTTACTCTTAATAGACCGGGAAATGCCCGGTATGGGCCTGGGGGAAATACCAAGCCAGACTATGAACTGGGATGAGATAGGGTACAAGCCGGAGATTATTCTAACTTCAGCCTCTATTCTAGCAGAACCCTTCAATACTGCCAGTCATATGGGGATGTACCGATGTCTTCCCAAACCCATAACCCAATCCCAGCTCTTCGGTGCTTTAATTGGCATATTTGGTGAAGGCCGGGATAAACCCTTTACCTTTACCGACTATAGCTATGAAGGTTCAATTCCAGATCATGCTGAACATATTAAGGGGGCCAGAATCCTTGTGGTTGATGATAACCAAATCAACCAGCAGGTAGCTAAGGAAATACTGAGTTATATGGATTTGCAGGTTGATATTGCCAGTAATGGATTGCAGGCCTTAGAAGCCTTGGAGGGGGCCGAATACGACCTGGTACTTATGGATGTGCAGATGCCGGTGATGGATGGTTATGAAGCTACGCATCATATTCGCAGAAATCCCCGTTGGGCCCAACTGCCGGTGGTGGCCATGACCGCCCATTTTTTAAGTACCCATCAGGAGAAGAGCCTAGAGGCTGGTATGAACGATAAAGTAAACAAGCCTATTAATCCAGGTGAACTTATGGAGGTGATAAGCAAATGGATCAAGATCAGCCGCCCAGCCCTCTCCCACCTGGGTAAGTTTAACCGCCCAGACGCTATTCTGGACTCTGCGATTTGGCCCAAGCTCCCCGGTATAGTTACTGCTGAAGGATTGGCCCGGGTGGGTGGCAACCAGGACTTGTATAAAAAGCTGCTTCTTTTATTCCTAGCCAGCAATGTGGATACCCCGAATAAACTAACAAAAGCTCTGGCAGAAGGGGAAGATAAGGAGGCCAGTAGGCTGGTACACACGGTAAAAGGGGTGGCTGCCAACATTGGGGCTAATGACTTAGCCGCTGCTGCAGCCGAATTGGAGATGGTTTTAATACCTGGAAGCCTATTCAGCTTGATAATGTGGAGGGTGAATCT
>CAZPSR010000265.1:0-2540 GCA_964589135.1 uncultured Syntrophomonas sp. | reverse complement strand
ATAGTTGGAAGGAGGATATACTGGTGCAGACAAAATCCAGTATTATAATAGTGGCCATAATAGCTCTTTTGGGCCTACTGATTTACTTTACCTATCAACCCATCTTAAGCTCCATCAACCTGGGATTGGACCTAAGAGGGGGATTAAGGGTAGTTTTACAGGCTCAGGAGGGCGAGGGAGAAAAGGTCACTGAAGATACCATACAAAAGGCAGTAGGTATTATTCGGGAGAGAGTAGATAACCTGGGAGTTAAAGAAACTACCCTATATCCCCAGGGGGATGACCGGGTGGTTATTGAGATAGCCGGGGAAGATAATCCCGAGGCAGCGGTTAACATTCTAAAGAATACCGCCCAGTTGGAATTCTGGGATCAAGAAGGTAATGTACTCTTAACCGGGAAAAACCTCAAAGATGCCCAGGCCCGGGTTAGGAGTGATAATCAACAGGGTGAGGTACTGCTGGACTTCGATAGTGAAGGAGCTCAATTATTTGCCCAGGCAACTACCGCCAATGTAGGCAAGCCACTATGGATAGTAATTGATGAGGAGATTATCAGTGCCCCAACCGTTAGTACGGCCATCACCGATGGCAATGCAGTAATTGAAGGCCAATTTACTGCCAAGGAAGCCAATGATCTGGCCATTTTGTTGAGATCAGGGGCCTTGCCGGTTACTCTGGAGATTATGGAGAAAAGATCTATTGGGCCTACTCTGGGTTCGGAATCACTGGACAAGAGTGTAAGAGCCGGACTCATAGGTGTTATAGCAGTATTGCTGTTTATGATCGGCTTTTATCGCCTGCCAGGTTTGGTAGCCGATTTATCCTTGCTCCTTTATGGAGTTCTGGTCCTGGGAACTATGAGTTTATTGGGAGCAGTGCTCACCTTGCCAGGTATCGCAGGATTTGCCCTATCTATCGGTATGGCTGTAGATGCCAACGTAATTATTTATGAGCGAATAAAGGAAGAATTGCGTTTAGGCAAAACCTTGCGAGCGGGCATTGATGCGGGTTTTAAACGAGCTTTTTGGACCATATTTGATGCCAATCTCACTACCTTGATAACCGCTATGGTTCTCATGTATTTTGGTACCGGTCCCATCAAAGGCTTTGCCGTAACCCTTTCTATAGGTATTGTGGCCAGCATGCTGGTTGCATTGACATTCACCCGTTACCTGCTCTTATTATCAGCCAATCTGCTTACTAATAAGAAACTATACGGGGTATAAAGGAGGGCAGCAAGATGCAAATAATACAGAAGAGGAAAATATTTTACCTTATCTCTTTGCTAATAATCATACCCGGATTAGTATCCCTGGCTTTTCAGGGACTCAATCAGGGCATAGATTTTAAAGGCGGTTCCATACTGCACGTCAAGATAGATAGCGCAGTAACTGCAGCTGAAATCAGAACCGTACTTACAGAATTTGAACTAGATCGCAGTGAGGTACAGAAGAGCGGCAGCGAATTCTATATTCGCACTGAGGTATTAAGCCAGGATAAAACCAATGAAATTATGGAAGCCCTGGGAAGCCAATTCGGTGAGGTTACCTTCCTGAGTTCTGATACGGTAGGAGCTACCATAGGCAAAGAGCTTACCCGTAATGCCTTTTTAGCTCTGGCTATTGCTACAGTATTGATGCTGCTCTACATAACCCTGCGCTTTGAGTGGACCTTTGGGGTAGCTGCAGTTCTAGCTATTATCCACAATGTGCTGGTGGTTTTAGGGGTGTTTTCGATTATGCAGTGGGAGATAAATAGTGCCTTTATTGCTGCTATCCTAACTGTAATCGGATACAGCATTAATGACACCATAGTTATATT
Source organism: uncultured Syntrophomonas sp. (assembly GCA_964589135.1). Classification (GTDB taxonomy): domain Bacteria; phylum Bacillota; class Syntrophomonadia; order Syntrophomonadales; family Syntrophomonadaceae; genus JAAYJK01. The sequence continues at coordinate 719 of CAZPSR010000265.1, read as the reverse complement.
TGACCGGGTACGGGAAAATCTAAAAAGGGATAGGCGTCAGGACTATACAGTACTGATGAATACCAGCATCATGCAAACCATGAATCGTTCCGTTAATACGGTATTGACTTCTGCCTTGACTCTTTTGGCCCTACTTGTACTGGGGGGGGCTACCATCAAGTTATTTGTGGCGGGTATGTTGATTGGGTTTGTAGTAGGAGCCTATAGCTCCATATTTATTGCCAGCCCCCTTTGGTATGAACTAAAAAAAGCGGTTTAGAAGGGCTGACCCAGGATCAGTCCTGTGGTGAAATCAGCCAAAACATTAATGTTGAATGGCCTGGCCAGGCTCAAACTAAGAGCATGATCATCTGGGGACTTCTTAGGAATACGAAGTCCCCTTGCCATTTAATGGGGAAAGCCTGGTCCCTATAGCTGTGCAACAAGCTTATAAACGATTTGTTTTACCGTTATTTTACCCAGGTAGGCCAGCAGCAAGATTGGGCAGCCCTGGCAGCCGATGGTGGCCACTGGGATAGTGATTTCGATACTTTTATGGGCAGATAGAATCCGAATGAAAAATATTTGTATTTCAAAAAGGCAGGTCCTATAATAAAAGAATAAAGAGAAATGAAAGAAGGGCTTATGATGCAGGTTTATCTATTTGTAGCATTGGTATGTCTGATAGTTATAACCGTCTTTATCTTTCAGAATCCTACCCTGGTAGTTGTTCAATTTCT
>CAZPSR010000264.1:0-2543 GCA_964589135.1 uncultured Syntrophomonas sp. | reverse complement strand
TAATGGCTAGCAGCTGATCATATGAAGTGAGTTGGCTATTTATTTGATAATCCAAGACTCCGCTGAGATAGGACATAATGCTTATTAAGACCAGGCCTGAAGCAGATAGTATATAGCCGGTGTTTTTAAGGGCAGCTGGAAAACCCAGATAATAGGCCAGAGCCAATAAAAGCCCAGCAAAAAGAAGAAAGGGAAGATACTTAAAGTAGGGATAATATGTCCGCACATATTCCAAATAGTGGTACAACTCCTTATCCGGGGCCAGGAGGTAACGCAGATCCAGATAATCCGGGATTCCGATGAATTGACTCAATTTCTCGGCTCGGTTTATTATTAATTGCTGGTCAAGTTCATTGATATTGCTATCCTGACCCAGCAGCGGAAGCAGGTGGGTAATAAACTGGGACTTCTGAGCTCTAAGGTCTATCCGTAAATCCAATTCATTTGTGTCATTTTTTAAATAAGCCAATAATCGGCTAATAAGTCCAGATACCTGCTGTTGGGTCCATTCCTGGGAGAAAGTGCTGCTACTGGCCTTAAGCAGGGATTGATAAGTTATTTCATCCAGGCTTGAGGTATTGCCTTTGATAGTTAATAATATAAAATTCTGCGGGATGTTGTTTAGACTATGCTGGTTAATGAAGGTGTTGTAAAAATCAGCATTAAGTACAGTATATTCCGTGTTTAAAGAAAGCTGCATCATTATCGAAGCCAAGAACAGGCCTATGGATAATATGCTTAGGATAGCCAAATGTTTTAATTTCATTGTGGTACCTTTCTATCCATAAATAACTTAGGATGACCTGGAATTCTTATTAAGACCAGAAAGCTAAATGTAAGGTGTTTTTCTCATAAGCAGGTCCTGAAAAAGCAGGATATGTTTCCATACTATCCGGCTTAGGCGAATCCTGGTTATGATTAGTACGCTTTGATTAGCAGATCCCATTATTAGTTTAACAGTACCTGCGGGAATATACCACACTCAAGTCTTTAGCTGTGATAGAGACTAATAATATTATTAATGCCTGGTCAAGCTATCTCTAGGATTTTGCATAATAAAATCCTTAGTATTTCAACAAGGTCAGCCTTAAGCTAAAACCTGGCCACCTTGATTGTGCTGTAAGCACATTGTAGTCCCCGAAGGGGGGATCTAACTAAAAGATTTTTTCGCTTTGCTTAGAATGAGCAGCTGGGTTTTTGATGTATTTAATAAGAATTGGAATCAGAAGAAGGAAACTATATAATTTAATTCAAGCATTAAATATAGTTGATGGAGGAAGGCCCTAACTGCATGAGGGAATAAGCGAATGAGAAGGAGGAGACAGTAAATGGACAAATTTAGATTAAAAGCTGAAGATGCGGTGTTTGTTATAGTTGATATTCAAGAAAAATTGATGGCCTCTATGAAGTATCGGGAACAGGTATTCAGAAACCATCAGACCTTGATGGCTCTGGCTAAGCAATTGGATATTCCGGTGGTCAAGTGTGAACAGTATCCCCGGGGGTTGGGGCCAACCGTCCCCGAAATTGCTGAACTCTTGCCTCCAGAGCACTACCGTCTGGAAAAGCTAAGCTTTTCAGCCTGCACTTTGGATTTGACCAGGATCTTGCAGCAAATACAGCGCAGGACCATACTGATAAGCGGAACCGAAACCCATGTTTGTGTATTTCAGACTACCCGGGACCTGTTGGAGGCAGGATATATCGTACATGTAATAAAGGATGCAGTATGTTCCAGGTTTAAAGATAATTATTTAAGTGGGCTAGAGTTGATGGGAAATATGGGGGCGGTTATCAACAATACCGAAACGCTAGCCTTTGATTTATTGCGGAGTTCTGATCATCCTGCTTTTAGGTCCATATCGGCGGTATTAAAATAGATAGATAAATAGTAGGCTTATAAGCTCGGCTGATATTAGATTTATTCAACAGATAATATTTACTAGTAGTTAAATAGGCCTTTGCAGTCAATACTATAGTAGGATATTTTAATTGACAAAGGACATTGCAGGTAATATAATAACTATCTGTTGGGCTAAATATAGGAACCTGAAAAATAAATCTGGTTAATGGTTTCGGCCGCATCTGCAGAGCCGATTATTTTTTGCCCTAACATAAGGAGTGAAAAGAGGGAAAATGCTTAAAGAAATACGCAATATCGGAATAATTGCCCATATTGATGCGGGTAAAACCACTACTACCGAGAGAATACTTTTTTATACTGGCCTTACCCATAAGATGGGGGAAACCCATGATGGGGAAAGTGTCATGGATTATATGGCTTATGAGAAAGAGCGCGGTATAACTATCACTTCTGCTGCTACCAGATGTACATGGAACCATCATCATATAAACATAATAGACACGCCAGGGCACGTTGATTTTACTGCTGAGGTAGAAAGAAGCTTGCGTATATTAGATGGGGCAGTAGTTATATTTTGTGCCAAAGGCGGGGTTGAACCTCAATCGGAAACTGTTTGGAGACAGGCCGATAAATATCGGGTACCGAGAATAGCCTTCGTGAACAAGATGGATGCCGTAGG
>CAZPSR010000263.1:0-2593 GCA_964589135.1 uncultured Syntrophomonas sp. | reverse complement strand
CAAATAAAAAATAATTTATAAAAAACTAAAGTACTACTAAAAAAAGACGATATTACTATTAAGGTTAAAAACCGAATAACTAATCCCAGGGCCCGGGACAGTTATAATAAGGCGGCAGGGAGACCGCACTTCAAAAAACAGGGAGGTTATTCATTATGATAATAAACCATAATATTGCAGCTTTAAACACCTATCGTCAGCTGTCGTACAACCAGGCATTAGGGAGCAAATCCCTGGAAAAGCTCTCATCCGGTTTGCAGATTAACCGGGCCGGCGATGATGCGGCAGGTCTTGCCATAAGTGAAAAAATGCGGGGGCAGATCCGCGGGCTGAACCAAGCCGAGTCCAATGCCCAGGATGGGATCTCTTTGATTCAGACCGCAGAGGGTGCATTGAATGAGACCACCTCAATACTTCAAAGAATGCGGGAATTAGCGGTGCAAGCAGCATCAGATACCAATACGGTAAATGACCGTGCCAATATACAGGATGAAATTAGCCAATTGGCTAGTGAAATCACTAGAATTTCCACTGACACCGAATTTAACACCAAAAAATTATTAAACGGAGAAATGGGTAAAACTTATGCAGTTACTGCCAATGACTTTGATAGTCCTTTGCAGAACGTCAAAATAACCGGCAATGATATCACTTCCGGGCTATACACCATCACTGCCACCGCTGCCGGAACAGATACCATCACGGTAGGAGCCAATACTATCCAGGGTACTCCCAGCATCGCCGACGCAAACATTACAGTAGCAGACGGAACCAAATTCGGCTCTTACAGCTTGAATGTTACAAATTATAATGACGTTGCATCAACTGCGGATTTTGAATTGATTGGCCCGGATGGCTCATCTATTGTCCTGTCAGGTAAAGCAACAAACGCCTCCTTAGCTATTGGCGGCTTAACATTCGCTTTAAATAGCAGTGCAGTTGATCAAAATGGCACCCTGAATATTGAATTGACTAATGCCGGAATTAAATTGGATTTAAGCGGGGATAAGACTGTTGATCTGGCGGCAATAACGTCCTATGCAGGTGAAACTATCAATCTGGGTGGTTTTCAATTTGAAGCACGTTGGGGCGCAGCTAGCGACAGTGATGCGCTGTCCTTGAATGTAACTGATAAGTCAATTAAATTCCAGATTGGTGCCAACGCAAACCAAAACACAGCACTATCTATCAATCAAATGAGTGCTGAAAAACTTGGAGTTGATAGTTTAGTGGTTACCAACCCGACCGGTGCTAATAGTGCGATTACGGCCATCGACAATGCCATTACTACTGTCTCGACTGAAAGATCCAAACTGGGAGCTCTACAGAATAAACTGGAGCACACTATCAATAACCTGGGTACCTCAGCCGAGAACCTGACTGCTGCTGAATCCCGGGTGCGTGATGTAGATATGGCCAAGGAAATAATGGAGTTCACCAAGATGAACATCCTTCAGCAGGCGGCCACCGCCATGCTGGCTCAGGCTAATCAGCAGCCCCAGCAGGTTCTTCAGCTCCTGCGCTAAAAGGTCTATAGTTAAAGGGCTCCGAGCTTTTGGGGTCCTTTACGCTATTCCAGGGACAGGACATTTAAGGATTAAACCCTATGGCAGACCCTCTTCTGTTGAGAGGGTGTTTAATCGAAGGAGGGGTGCACCTGAGTAAAGGGGAATAAAACCCCACAACAAAAAGGAGACCAGCATGAAAGAGCCCATAAGATTGGCAATTGCCCTAAAATATGCGGAAGCACAAGGCGATGCCCCAGTGATAACTGCTTCCGGGCGGGGCCCAATTGCGGAAAATATAATCAGAGCGGCCCAAAAAGAAAAGGTTCCCATATACCAAGACCAGTCCCTGGCCCAGGTATTGGTATCCTTGGAACTGAAGACCGAGCTTCCTCCGGAACTGTACCAGGCGGTAGCTCAGGCTATCCAATTTGTATCACATATTGACAGAATATATGCCCAGCAAAGTGGAAAAGCATGAAGATTAATACTATAAATAGACTGCCCCAGATAGCTGATCAAACAGTGTCCAAGCAACTAGTACTGAAGCGTGGACAGTTAATCAATGTTCAGGTGCTTAAATCCGAAGGCCATCAGGTCCTGATCCAATATGGTAATTGTCTGTTTAAGGCTCAAAGCGATCTGCCTCTAAAAAGAGGAGAGCGATTAAAATTGGTGGTAGAAGCTGGTAAAGATGAAATAATCAATCTTAGAATAATTGATCCCCCCGGGGTCAGAGCTATGGCCGATATTCCGCCCTTACCTCCGGGTTCTCTATCTGAGTTTGGTCTGGATACCCTGGTAGAATATTTGATAAAATTTAATCTGCCGGTAAGCCAAGAACTTATAGAAGAAGCAAGACGTTTCCTCAAACAAAACCACTTATCAGAAGATATGGCTCAGCTGCTTTTATGGTTAAAATCGCTGGGCATTAAGGTGGAAACCCAGCAAGATATTAGGGCTTTGCTGGCCTTACAAAAATATTTCCAGGGTTTAATGCCCAGCGAGCAAGCAGGTTTTTTACCTCTAATAAGCCAAAGCGAAAACCAGAATATGGCCGGAACTAATCTATACCTCTGGGCTATCGG
>CAZPSR010000262.1:0-2612 GCA_964589135.1 uncultured Syntrophomonas sp. | reverse complement strand
AGAATATAAAGAAAGCCGCCCTCAAGTATTTGCATGAAAACCCCATAGCTTTTAGAGGCCTGCGTTTTGATGTTATAAGTATATTTATTGATGATCAGGCTAAGGAGAATATCAACCATATAGAAAATGCTTTTTAAAACAGTTTTGGGTGAGAACAATTGTGCCAGGACCTCAAATAATAAGCTTAGGATACCAATGCCGTAGTCTAACATATAAAAATAGCTTTGCTTAAGGGGGTAATTGCCATGATGAATTTGGCTGCATGGGATATCATCTTTATTATACTGCTTATTGGACTCCTGGTCCTTCCCCTGGTGGTGGTACTCAAAATGCTGTCTCTGGAAAAGAGGATGACAAGAATCGAAGAACAGCTGCAGAAGACCCAGGAAGAGGATGACGCAGAATTTTTTTAGCCATACCTCAATAACTCGGGGTCTGATCCCGAGTTATTTGAGGCTTTGGTTTGAAAACGGATAATATAACCATGATGATCATAAATATAATCTGCAGAGCTATGAACAACAGCACCAGCCCGCCATCAGCGAATCCACCTGCAAAACCCGATTTTCCAACTTTATCCAGCACTGAAAACATATTAGCAATTCCCCCCAGGCCAGTACAGAGGATGGCCAAAAGGGCTAGAATCCATTTGCACAGAACCCATTTATGCCTAAAAAATCCCCAATTGGTGAATAATCCATAAATAATCCCCTGGACTATGGTAAATAGAGCTACAGGAAAAACTACTTTCTGATAGAGTCCTGGTACCAACGGGGCTATAGTTAAAAACTCAGCTTCATTTAATGTAAAAAAACATATATAAGCCAAACTGCCTATGCATACTACTGCTCCCAACCATATACTGGCAGATAAAATATGCAATAAGCGTAAGCACTCTATACCTCTTTTATTAAATTTGCTTGCCATCTTAGCTCCCTCCCCTCAGTATTTACGTCGGTGGCTGCCGGTAAGGACAAGAAGCAGAAATAGGCCGATACCGGCCAATAAGAATACCATTAAGGATCCAATGGCGATAAACATTTCATTTGTGGCATAATATGAGCTTACCGATACAAAAACACTAAAAAGGATAAGCCCAATAGCCAATGCATACAGTACGGCCCGAATCTTGTTCATAGCGTATTTTTTAGCGGTTTCTCTGGTCAAGAGGCTATAGGTAAGTATGGCCCCACCTGCAACAATAAAAATTCCGCTGCCAGTAACAGCCTGAGCCTCCAATTCCATAAAGTACAACATGCAGTTTTCCATATGCTGAAAATCATTACCAACGTTTTAAATAATGCAAGCGATATGGTAATGTGTTTAAGTGTTGAAGATTTTAACCTTGTATTATAATTACATATGAGTTAATTTATGTATATATAAGGCAAGGATGTAACGATATGTTAGCAAAATTGAATTCCATGGTTTTATCTGGCATTGAAGCAATTCCGGTACAGGTGGAAATTGATGTTCAAGGGGGTTTACCGGCTGTTGAAATTGTGGGCTTAGCATCTACCTCGGTTAAAGAGGCCCGGGAGCGGGTGCGGTCAGCCATTAAGAATAGTGGCTACGAATTTCCCAACCGCAGAATAGTGGTGAACCTTTCACCTGCTGACCTTAAAAAGGAAGGGACCCATTTTGATTTGCCGATTGCTCTGGGGATACTGCAGGCATCGGGGCAGATTGAGACCTCCCTTACCGACTCCTGCTACATAGCAGGGGAGCTATCCCTTTATGGTAAGCTGCAAAAGATAGCTGGAGTACTGCCCATGGCTTTGGAACTAGCTAGACATGAAGGAGCGATAGACCTTCTGGTCCCTGCTGATAATTCGGGAGAGGCAGCTTTAGTTAAAGAAGTGCGCACTTTTACGGTAGGCAATCTAAAAGAAGCCATTGATTTTGTGAGTTCTACCGGAGAGCTGCCTAACCCCAAGGCCTGTGCTCCCCTGCTCATAGAAAATCCGGTCGAGTACTATGACTTTGCTGATGTAAGGGGTCAGGAGACTGCCAAGCGAGCCTTACAGGTAGCTGCGGCCGGTCATCATAACGTACTGTTGATTGGTCCCCCCGGATCGGGGAAAACTATGCTGGCCAGGCGCATACCGGGTATCCTGCCGGAGATGAAGCGTAGTGAAATACTGGAAACTACCCGCATTTATTCGGTTGCCAATCTATTAAATTACAAACAGCCTCTAGTCATTGCCCGACCTTTTCGGGCTCCGCATAAAAATGCCTCAAGTGTTAGTATAATCGGGGGAGGGCGAGATCCCCGGCCTGGAGAGATCAGCTTGGCCCACCATGGAATCCTTTTTATGGATGAGTTCCCCGAGTTTAACCGTGACGTACTGGAATCCCTGCGTCAGCCCTTGGAAGATAAGTCGATAACCATTGCCAGGGCTCAAGCCACTTATACCTACCCCTGCAATTTCAGTCTGGTAGCTGCTATGAATCCCTGCCCCTGTGGTTATTATGGTTCGGGAAGTGAATGCCTTTGCACTCCGGCCCAGATCCACAGGTACTTGAGTCGTATCCGCGGACCTCTGCTAGACCGAATCGATATGCACGTAGAAATAGCTAGGATAAAATTTGAAGAGCTGCAGGATAAAGCA
>CAZPSR010000261.1:0-2635 GCA_964589135.1 uncultured Syntrophomonas sp. | reverse complement strand
AATGCTATAGCCATTACCCCCACCAGTATGGACTACTTTGGTATCCACGTAGATGACATCTGTATAGTCGACTTTGAACTGAATATCTTAGAGGGGAACTCGAAGCCTTCCATCGAAACTAAAATGCATATAGAGGTTTATAAAAACCGGCTTGATGTAAACGCTATCATTCATACCCACCAAGTATATGCCAGCATATTCGCTTTGATTAATGAACCCATTCCGGCTCTTTTTGATGAAGTAACCCTTAATACCGGCCATGTTATTGATGTAATCCCTTATGCCTTATCCGGCAGTCAGCAGTTATCCCAAAACATAGTAAGGCAATTAGATAACCGCTGTAATTGTTATTTTATTCAAAACCACGGAGCACTAAGCCTGGGAACTTCCATTGAAAATGCCTACCGTAACGTAGAGCTGTTAGAAAAGATTTCTCGCACCTATTATTATGCTCTGGCCAGTGGCCGTCCCATCAGTAAACTGCCGGAATCAATTGTGGCCCGGTTATGTAAAACCCTCTATGAAAAACAAGATCAGGAGATAGCCCGGAAAAAAGGCTGGGCCAACATAATAATTAACTACTAGTAAGCTGGTTGCTGACACCAATTTATGGTTTTTCTGCTCACTGCGCTTGGAAGCAGTGTGGGCCGACAGGGGGGGTAGCCCCTGTCGGAACCTCAATGGCGGTTAAGTTTTTTACTTTCAAGGTCCAACTAATCCTGCAAAGGGTTTTCAATAAAATCGTGATCATGGTTAAAGTTTACCGTTTAAAGATATAATGGCCTCCTATGTGAAGGAAGCCACTGTTCTTAGTAAAAATATTGATAAAGATGGTGTCGGAGGCGGGACTTGAACCCGCACCCAGTTACGGATACGCCCCTCAAACGTACGTGTCTGCCGGTTCCACCACTCCGACACAAAGTTGTGCTGTCGTTGCCGACACACGGTATTATACAATAGTCAAAGGCTTTATGTCAATCTCATTCGCTTTTCAGGTTCTTGGAGCACTCTGCTTTTACCCCATAACAACAAAATAAAGATAGGAGCTAAACCCCATAAAGCTGGGGCCATCAGTTCATTCATAGGTCCATACTACTTGAATATCCGGCTAAATATTGAGCGGTTGAAGTTCTTCAGACTTTCTATCATCATAAACATTTGGGCACTAAAACTGCTTACACTTATTTCGGGTTGACACCTGGAGGGCCCCACTATTATGGGCCTGAAACCAGCGATAGAGGCGGCTTTCTGGTTAAGCTGCTGAAATTTCAAGGGCATAGGAATGCCGGTCTTACAGTAGCGAGCAAAATGGTAACAATTGTTCCAAATCAGATGATATCCGGCCATGCCCACATAGGATAAGGCAGTGTTGACTACTTCATCTGAATCTTTACATTCATCATATGCTACTATTCTTTTGGTTCCGCCTTTTAAAAAAACGCCCATGTCGGTTCTTCGAATATAGGAATCAAACTTTTTGAATGGTTCCCCGGTAAAATGAATACAGGTGCCATCTCCCATGTCGATAGCATGATGAAAATAAAAGTAACGAAATACCTTTATGTGATCTCCCCTCACATTAAACTACTCCCCTGTTTTTTAATAGCTTGTACTAATCAGACTAGCATATATTGTATCATCAAAATGCCGCTTGGAATAGCTATTAAATGTAATTATCTAAAAATATTCACTATTATTGGGTTTAGACTGTGGACCTGAAAGAAGATAGCCAGCCCCAGAAGTTTTGTCTGGGCTGGCTATCAACGATACCTAAGTGTTTCTTATTGGTAGTAGCATTATGAACGGGAAGCTAAAATCCAGCAGGGTTGACTAAAGCCATACTTAGCAATGGTTGGAGGTTGCTACCGCGTTAATGCCTACATTGGTGAGAGACAAACACTTGACCTTATCAGCATCTACATCAACAACCTCTACCACATACAGACAACAATCCGGGCAGGGGTTGCATTCGCAGTAGGTAAAGCTAAAAGAATCCTTATTTGTTATCTCCACCTCCGGTCCTATCGGGGGTGGTGGACAACCATTCCTGGCTGCCTGGGGTCCAACACCGTCATTTAACAACCGTAAGCTGTTGTCAACTTCTTTCTCATAAATCCAAGTGTTTAGAGGAATCTTATGGCCCCCAGCACAAGCCTTGCTTAACTGGAAGGTAAGCCTGATCAGATATTCACCATCCCAGCTCTTAACCTGATAATTAATTATACTGGAAAAATCAATTTTTACTGTAGGGCAACGTAATTCTGCGGTATTGAGGGATAGGGTACCTGCTACCAATGCTTGATGATTGCCATATCCACCTCTATGTGCAGTCGGTATGGTAATACCGCTGCCATTTCCACAAACCATAATGACCTTGCTATCATGAGGACGAAAATCGGGATACCGCTCCATTTTTTCATCTTCAGGCAGTTTATAATTTGACATTGTGAAGACCTCCTTATTTTTTTGGGTTGATGAATGGTATTTTAGCTCATTGTGTATTGCGTTTATTAGCCTTTTCTAGAATAATTTATTCAACAAACCATAATTTGTTACCTGAAGAAGGCAAAAATATACCAAAAAGATTAACAATAATTCCTCAGCTGTAATATTTTATACTAAATGTTTAAATAAG
>CAZPSR010000260.1:0-2658 GCA_964589135.1 uncultured Syntrophomonas sp. | reverse complement strand
TTAGATCAATTTCGCCTTCCTTATCATAAGGCCAAAACTGCACCTTATCGCCCCAGAATTCTGTTTCGATCCAGAATCTGTTCACCAATCTCATGGAGGTATACGCCATTAGCCAAAATATCTCTTAAAGCCAGGTCAAACGGAATACCTTTTCGCCTTTTCAAAAATGTGTCTCTTATGGTAAATCATGTTTGCACATTTAAATATTCTAGTACTGGCCAGCAAAAAAGAACGTTCCCCTGTGGGCCCTATGCCCCCCAAATATCCGTCGCATTACTGTTAATACTGTCTATCACCTTTACTATTTGCATTGCTTTTTCGCTGGGAAATAATTCTGTTATACTACCCAGGGATTCAAAGGGTTCTTCCTGCAAGGCCGTTTTATCCTGCATATGACCATTCTTTACTACATAGTCCACGATTCTCTTAACAAAGTTAATCTGCTGGCTGCTTAGATTCTCGTCATTTAAAAACTCAGAAAAGGCCTGATTAGCGGCCTCCTGATCCAGTCCCACCATCTGGCGTACCAGGATGGTAAGGGGGGTATCGCCAAATTCTCTGGTATAATCTTCTCTGGTGCCCATATCTTTTAGCAGCAGCCGTTCCAGCGCAAGGAAATCCTGTTTGGTAAGCTGTTTGTTAAAGCGCAGTTTATGTATAGAAATATGGTCTTTATGTTCTAATAAATAGGCACTGACTTTTTTCCGGTAGCTTTGCAGGCTGTTAGCTGAAAACTCCCCGGCTCCTTCTTTTATACTAAGTATTTCATCAGTAAAATTTGTATAATAAATTTTGGAATGTTCTCTTTCAATGAACTTTATTAAGTCACGCAACCCTTCCCGGACCAGCTCATAATCGAATATATCGGCCTGTTTCCAGAAGTCATCAGTCTGCACTCTGGCAATGAGCTCTTTCTGTTCCAGAATTTGAGGAATAGTCCCTATTTGGGCTAACAAAAGGGCGGTTTTGACTACATTGTTTTTGGCTTTATAGGCTTTAAGATTGGTCAAGTCAGCAAACTCAATGGTAAAGATCAGATAATCAAATCTTTTGGCTAATTCATCCTCATTATGCGATATCACTAACGGTGCTAAGTGTTCTTTAATACTGGCCACATCCAAGATGCCCAGACTGGTCCAGGCCTGGCTCTGACAATACTTATCAACATATTTCAGATGCTGTTTCACTACAAAATTTTCTCGGTTTAGTTTTCTAATTTCAGCCATTAATTCACTTATTAGCTCATTGCGGTATGCTATATATTTATCCTGCTGATAATCCAGGTGCTGGAGCTCTTTTATCAAGTCCAGTTTGATATTAAATGTTTTTTCGCTCAGGCTGGGGATATTCTTAACCTCTTTACCTCTGGGATTAGCCCGGAAAAATTCAAAATTACTACAGAAATCAAAGATCAGGAAGTTTTCCTTATCCATACCTGCCCCGAATAGATCCGGGCAAAGCCTGGTTCCCCGGCCTATCATCTGCCAGAATTTAGCTTTGGATTTTACCTTTTTGAAAAAGACCAGATTAACGATCTCCGGAATATCTATGCCAGTATCAAGCATATCCACCGATTGAACATGGTATTATTGAAATGTTCCCTAAACTCTTTATCCAGAAATAAATCTGGCTGGTTTTCCCGCAGGTACTCCCCGGCCTTGACCAGAAATCCTGCGGTTCCTGCCGCCGGATCCACGATTATATCTTGAGGGGCTGGTTTCATCAGTTCAACCATCATGCCGATAATATGTCTGGGAGTTCGGAATTGCCCGTTGGTACCTGATTGGGAAAGTTTGGACAATAAATATTCATACAAGTCGCCTTTGGTATCTCGATCTTCCAAAGGTAAGGCCGACAAGCCGGTTACTACCTTTTCCAGCATCTGAGGGGTAGGGATGATAAAGATGGCATCTGACATATAGGTAGCATAGGCCGATTCTTTATCCCCATTCAAAGTCTTAATAAACGGGAATACTTCATCAGCCACGATCTTGTGCATCTTCTGGGATTCAAGGTCTTTGAAAACGCTCCATCTAAGATGCTGCTGGTCTTCCGAAAATATACTTTTATGTTTTAATCCCAATACGACGGATTCTTTTTCTCTTATCCGGTCTGCCATGTCCAATCCTCTGATAAACAGCAGATAGGTAATCTGCTCAATAACTGAAAGGGGATTGGTGATCCCCCCGGTCCAAAATACTTCCCATATTCGATCGACTTTGTTTTTGATTTCTCCGGTAATCATTTCTGCCTCCTGGGTTTTAAGTGTATTATGCAGCTATTTGCCATAATGTTTAATATTTCTACAACATTACTTCTCTTCCCTTCAACCGAAGGACGTTCTTTTCCTTGGGTTATGTGGCTTTATTCTGAAACTAAAATAACTCGGGGTCAGACCCCGAGTTATTTTAGCGGAGCTCGAAAGGGGTATTCTCCCTTTAGTCTGATTATATTCTTTTATGTTCTTTTATGTTCCTTTTTGTTATTGTGTGTTATGATTGTTATTGTTATAATGGTCAAACAGCAAGATTGGTTCAAGGAGCAGGGCTCTATCAGTATATAGATATAGCTTATCAAAAGGTTAAGTGGCGGGGGGGAGTTAACATGAAAGGTGGGTATTCTGGCTTATAGTTCTGGTTGGTGAAAAATGTGTATTAT
>CAZPSR010000259.1:0-2660 GCA_964589135.1 uncultured Syntrophomonas sp. | reverse complement strand
AACCAAACCCTAAAAATAGCTTTGAAAATCATTCCGTTTTTAATGCTTGCCCTATATATAAAGAAGGGATGCTTTTTGCCAAGACTAAATCAAGCCTTATAAGCAAAAAAAATAACCCGCCCTGGGCAGGTTTATATGGAGATGTAATAGGGATGGGGGGGTTAGTGAATTCTATCTAGTTGGCACAAGCTGGAGAGTGAGAGTGTATATTAGAAGGAAGTGGATCTGGGGAAATTTTCGGGTCTGTCATTAATCCACTTTCCCTCGTAAGCAAGGGTTCCATCGGTAAAATAAGATTTGCCCTGGCCGCTGCGTACACCATCCTGCCATTCGCCCTCATAGCGAAGGGTTCCATCCGGGTAATACTCCTTACCCTGTCCGCAGCGTTTGCCATCTTTCCATTCTCCTTCGTATCTGCCTCCGCTTTGATAATAAGCATAACCAAAACCTTGTGGTTTACCATCTTGGATTGGTCCTTCATAGGTGGCCACTACATTGTTTCTTAAGGTCATATTCACGATTCTTGCCATCCATGAACCGCCTCTCATTTTTCACCTAATCTATTTAATCTGGATTTTATGGGTATCGGAATCATTATCTTTGACCTTGGGGAGGACAATCTTTAAAACCCCATCTTGATAGTCCGCAGTTATACCTTCTTTATGGATATGGGGAACATAAAAGCTCCTGCTCATTTTACCGCGTCTTCTCTCCCGGCGAACGTAATTTTCCTTGTCTTCCTGTAGATCTTTCTGCTTTTGAGCGGAAATGGTCAAAATATCTTCCTTGAATTCAACTCTTATCTCCTCTTTGTTAACTCCTGGCAAATCAGCTTCAACAATATACTCCTGGTCATTTTCCTTGATATCAGCCCTTATACTTATACCTAGCTCATTAAACAGATCACCGGTAAATAAATCTTTAAGCAACTCAGGATGAAAAAGAGTTTCCGCCAATTCTTTTCTTCTCCGGAAGTGGGTCAAATCAAACATCTTCCTATTCTCCTCCAAGCTTTTCTTGCTAATAAATTATTGCAATAAGCGTGCCAACAAATTATTCTATATAAGTAAAAAGATAAACCGCCCAGACAGGCGGCTTACTAATCTTAGATGTGTCTTATTTTATTCTTTCATTTGTTGCGCTATGTTGCATAATGTTCCTTGTTGCATCATAGTGCAACATTAATCTTTAATTCTATAAGCTTTCATTTTCCGATATATGGTACTGCGATTGACTCCCATTTCTTTGGCTACCCGGCTGATATTGCCTTCATAATCATGCAATAGCTTAATTAAAGTAGCTTGCTCCTGTTCCTGCATCAGTTTTTTGCCCTGGTTCCTGGCTTCGTACAAACTCATTGAGGTGTTACCTACTGCTTCTACCAATCCTGTATTATTGGGCATACGCCTTATCTCGGGGGGTAAATGCTTAAACCCCAGCCAGGATTCTCCAGCCAAATGGACCATTCTCTCCACTACATTTTGCAGTTCCCGGATATTACCAGGCCATGTGTATCTCTGCAGATAATCTTCAATTTTCTTTCTTTCCTCTTTGTCTAATAATGAATTCTGTCCCAGCTGAAATTTGCTGAGAAAATAGTCAAACAAGAGCATAATATCTTCTTGTCGTTGCCTAAGAGGAGGTATATTAATATTTATTACATTTAAGCGATAATAAAGATCAGCTCTAAAGTTGCCGGCTTCTACTTCTTGCCACAAATTCTTATTGGTTGCGCAAATGACTCTTACCTCTACGGGAATAATGCGGCTATCCCCAATTCGGGTTATGTGCTTTTCCTGCAATACCCGCAATAAGGCTACCTGCTGTTCCAAAGGCATATCACCGATTTCATCGAGAAACAGAGTTCCTCCGTTAGCCAATTCGAATTTTCCAGGTCTTCCGCCTTTGCGGGCCCCAGTAAAAGCACCCTCAATATAGCCAAACAGCTCACTGCCAATTAATTCCCGGGGAATAGCTCCGCAATTTACCGCCACGAAGGGACCATGTCTGCGCTGGCTTTCGTTGTGTATGGCCTGAGCGAAGACCTCTTTGCCTGTGCCGCTCTCCCCTTCCAACAAAACATTACTCACACTCACTGCTGCCATTCTAGCCAGGTGTATAGCTTCATCCATGCTATCGCTATTAGTAATAATATCATTAAAGGAATAATTAGCCCGGGCTCCGCTAAAACGATTTACCAACAAGTGAATGTTTTCCATAGGACTGAAAAATATTATCCCTCCTTTGATTACCCCCTCTTTATTACGGAATGGAATACCGGACAAAACGGCATGTAAATTATGCTGCCGACCAGTCAACAGCAATTCCACATCCCTGTAAGATCGGCCGGTTTCCAACATAGCCTGGGTATATGGAATTTGGCTTCCCAAATAATCACTGATATTTTGGCCCTGCATTTCTTCCAGGCTCTTACCCATCATAGCCTGGGCGGCCAGATTGACTTCTTTAATCTTCCCTTTTCGGTTGACTATAATAGCCCCCTGGGGCATATGCATAAAAATATCCACATAAACGCTGTTAATATACTCCAGCCGTTCGTTTCTGGATAATATCTCTTCCCAACAGCATTGGCTCATCCTAAACACCCCTGATAATGCATTACTATTCATATTCGGGTCAGAATAGAAAAAACCCTCCTC
>CAZPSR010000258.1:0-2684 GCA_964589135.1 uncultured Syntrophomonas sp. | reverse complement strand
GCCATAAGGTAAACGGATAAGGTAAAATTGAATTGCCAACTTTTCTGTCTTTATAAAAGCCAAACGGCAGTAAATTTAAAATGGCAGCAATCCAGAAATAACAAAAGAGGGCTTAAACCCTCTATTTTTCTTTGGTGCGGATGAGAGGACTCGAACCTCCACACCTCGCGGCGCCAGATCCTAAGTCTGGTGCGTCTGCCAATTCCGCCACATCCGCATTATCAGCCGCTAGTTGCTTGATCGGGAGAGCTACTGAAAGTCTAGCGTACTTATCTATTATAGGGGGATTTGATTAGGCTGTCAATTAACCCTCAAGCTCAAAATTAGTGTATTTTACTTAGGGATGCTAGTCCTTATTGGAATAATGGAGTTTGGGAATCCCTATGGTGCAATAATGGCAAGCTAAACCAGTGGCGGCAGGGGAAATAAACCCATCTGTTGAAGACATAGCTGCAGCTTAAGGACAACATAAACCAATATCTGAGCTTGATCGGGTGGACTTATTTGATCTGTAGGTGTATGCTTAATCTGTATAGATATCGATAGTGAGAGTAGCCAGGAGGTGAAAGTGTGTTTGGCTTAATAGGTAACTTTGGACCCTGGGAATTGGGATTTATTTTGGTAATAGTATTAATAATATTCGGACCCGGCAAACTGCCTCAGTTGGGTGAATCCGTGGGAAAGGCTTTGAGCAATTTCCGTAAAGCCAGGGAAGAAGACGATGAGAAGGCTATTGAGAATCAAGTTTAATATATAGATCTAAGAGAGGGCGGCTCTTTAGTTGCATAGGAATTACTTATAAAACTAAAGAGCCGTCTTCTTGCTATTTAAGCCGCAGAGCTGAAACTGGCGGCTTTTGAATTTTAACAGGGAGGGATGCCAGGCTTAAGCTCTAAAGGGCTGGGTTTAAGCCGGGGTCATAAGGCTTAATATCCAGCACCGGGGTACCATCCAGCATATCGACCCCTCTTATGGTTAGCCGGGGTCCTTCTATTTTTAGCAATTCCACAATGGATAAGCCAATACCATTGGGCCGATTAGGCGAGCGGGTGGAAAATACTCCTCTAGGACCGGACCGACCTCCTGCGGGTTTTTCCACTAGCAGCTCGAAGCCATTTGCAAGATGAAAATGAAAGAGGACAATAATATGGGAATAGCGTTCCAGATGCAAGAGACCAGGACTAAATTCCGGCTTAATGTCTATTAGTGCTTCCACCTCCGGGGTGTAAATGCTCTGCCGTGGGCTCTCCTCTTTAGATGTAAAGGGAGAATGTATATGACCAATAGGGCTGTATGTTATGGCTTCCATTGTTTATCCTCCTATCTCCATTAACAATGCCATTTAAACAATTCAGGTTTTTACTTATCCGGCTCATCTGCAGGCCTGGAGTTTAGCAGACTGCCACGCTTGATGGTCTCCAGTCCAAAGCGCTTCTTCATATTATCCATTATACCGTCCAGGGTCTTACTTTTATCAAAAAACAGAGCAGTTGGTTCTATATGACGATCGACTAACTTGCTGAGGCTTACTCCCAGGAGCCGAAGATATTTTCCGGTCAGACCAGAATTCTGATATAAGCCGAGAGCTATTTCATACAGGCCCAGATCGGAATCCACCCCTTGGGGCAGAGTCTGACTGCGGGTAAAGGTTTTAAAGTCCGGGGTGCGCATTTTGACAGTGATGGTATGAGCCATTAAGGCGGAATGTCTCAATCGGTATCCTACCTGGCAGCTTAGCTCCAAGAGTATTTGTTGAATCTGCTGGGAATCACCCAGGTCCTGGGGAAAGGTTATTTCATGGCCAATGGACTGAGGCTGTAGTTTTGCCTCTACTGGCCGGGTATCCTGGCCTTTACAGAGCTGAATATAAAAATCGGTATTTGACCCCAGAATTCCTTCCAACTGGGAGCGGGGACTGGCCAAAAGGTCAGCAACGGTAAATATTCCGGCTCGATTCAGCCTTTCTGCAGTTTTGCCGCCAATACCCCAGATTTTAATCACCGGCAGAGTCGGCAAAAGGTCTCGAACCTGTTGTTCTCCCATTTGCAGCAAACCATCAGGCTTGGAAAGATCAGTGGCTAGTTTGGCCAGGAATTTATTAGCGGCAATACCAACTGATATAGTAAGGCCGAGTTCTTTGGCCACCTCTTGTTTGATTCTGGATGCTATTTGGGCTGAGCTGCCAAAAAGCAGATGGGAAGCAGAAACATCCAGAAAGGCTTCGTCTATGGACAGGGGCTCGATAATGGGGGAATAGCGTTGGAGAATGGAGAAGACCTGCTGTGAAACCTCCTGATATTTATGATGATCAGGCGGGAGAAAAACCACCTGGGGGCAAAGACGACAGGCCTGGTTGATCGGCATAGCAGAACCAATTCCATAGGCTCGGGCTTCATAGGAACAGGTAGAAACTACTCCCCGGCTTCCGGGCAGGCCCCCAACTATTACTGGCTTTCCTTTCCATTCTGGGTGATCCCGCTGTTCGACTGAAGCAAAAAAAGCATCCAAATCGCAATGAAGGATGTGCACTAGACTCACCTCGAACAAGTGTTTGAAATCATTATACTACGGCTTTAGACCATTATCCAGGTGGAAAATGCTCTTTGCTTGCGACAAATTGTAGGCAAATTATTCTAGAATTTGTTTAATAATAGGGACTGTGGTCGGAGAATGACCATAAATAA
>CAZPSR010000257.1:0-2685 GCA_964589135.1 uncultured Syntrophomonas sp. | reverse complement strand
TTAATTACTGTTCATCCTAGTATCTCTTCATTACCTCCACCTATTATTCTATGTTTAAAATATAATTCTTCTAAAATTTGTGGATTTAATCATTTTTTTTGGATTTAATCTGTTTTTATTTGGCCTCCAGGACCTTTTTCGCCCCTGGAACTAAAGATCGGGGCACATATATCTCTAAAAACGACTCAATGCAGTACTCATCGCTCATTCCTGATATGTAATCAATGACCGCCTGATCCAGGCCTTCTTCTGCAGCTATTTCCAGATAGAGGGGACTCATTTTATCCGGGTGCTTCTTATAATACTTAAACAGGTGTTCAATAATAAAGGCAGCCCGGGAGCGTTCGGCCTGGCATACCGGCCCATTATAAATCACTTCAAACATAAACTTGCGCAGTCCTTTTAAAGCCTGATCCAGGTCTGGCGAAGGTTTAACCACTACCCCATTGCCCTGTCGGATAAGATTACGAGTATGCAGGATAGTGTCAGTTACCAAGGTGGCTATCCTCTTACTATGGGTATAGCCCAGTGCCTCCAGGTATTCCCGGGGCAATTCCTCCAAGACCAATAAGCCAGCCCGGATAGAATCATCAATATCATGCTGCACATAGGCAATCTTATCACTCAGCCTGATAACTTGGCCCTCCAGAGTAGCTGCAAGTTGATTACTGGAATCATAGCCACTATGGTGAATAACCCCATCCAATACCTCCCAGCTCAAATTCAAGCCTGGCCCCCCCCGATGTTGTTCAACTCTGGTTAATACTCGAATGCTGTTTTCATTATGTTTAAACCCTGCCTCCACCAGGCTGTCCAATATTTGCTCTCCGGCGTGGGCAAAGGGAGTATGCCCCAAATCATGGGCTAAGGCTATGGCTTCAATCAAATCTAGGTTTAAATTCAGTCCCGCCCCAATGGTTTTGGCAATCTGGTTAACTTCCAGGGTATGAGTTAAGCGACTGCGATAATGATCCCCGGGAGGAGCGATAAAGACCTGGGTCTTATGCTTTAAACGGCGGAAGGATTTAGAATGCACTACCCGATCTCTGTCCAGCATAAAACAAGACCTGATGGGGTCAGGGGCTTCTTCCCGAGCCCTTCCCCGGCTATTTACCGACAGACTGGCGTATTCTGCCATCATTTTCTGTTCTCTTTTTTCAATTTCCTCTCTAATGCTTATACCCTTTCACCTCGCCGAAATTGAAAGCAGGGACGGT
Source organism: uncultured Syntrophomonas sp. (assembly GCA_964589135.1). Lineage (GTDB taxonomy): Bacteria > Bacillota > Syntrophomonadia > Syntrophomonadales > Syntrophomonadaceae > JAAYJK01. The sequence goes on along the minus strand of CAZPSR010000257.1, from coordinate 1,468 downwards.
TGGACGGTCCCGCCTGTGATACTGCTTTATAAAACAAAAATCCTCAGTCCCCTGACCAAGGATTGCAATAGGTTTGTTTTTTAACCCGCTATCCTTCATCGTACTCTTAAGGTAGAAGTAGCCTGGGCTACTTCAAATATTCGTTTGCCTAAAATCTGTGCTCTTTTTATCGCATTTTCATCTTCCCGGGCTGGCTCCTGAGCTGCGGTCCCAAAGTGCCCGCAATCGTCCTGATAGTATCCGTCTCCTACCACTATCATTCCCTGGACTAGAAACATATCATGTATGCTGCGCAAAGTGGGTTCCTGTCCTCCAAACCTGGATCTGCCCGAGGTGACAGCTCCACCTACTACATTCAGAAGCTTTTTTTCACTTCTCATTTTTCTCCCTTTATCCCAGAAGGCTTTTAACTGAGCGGAAAAGGTCCCGAAATATACCGGACTGCCAACTATCAAGGCATCAGCCCGGGATATCAAGGTATAGGCTTTATCCAGCCCGGAATCCTGATAGCATTTACCGGTACAAGGAGATGAACAAGCCACACAAAAAGGTACCTTCTGATCTTTTAACACCGTCTGACAATGAATAATCTGACCCTTAGCCCCCAGTTTCTGGCATTCATCAAGGGCTTCCTGCAGTAAAAAGGCGGTATTGCCCTTCACATTCGGGCTGCCATTTATGGCAACAATTAACTCCTTCATCTTATCACCCCTAAAGCATATATTCTTAATACTACAAATAAAGAGCTAATCCTTTATTTATAACACATTTTTTTAAATTTGGCTTGGGAAAATAATTCGGGGTCTGCCCCCGAGTTATTTAAATATTGTATATATGATAGCCAAGCCGTAGAAAAGTAAACAAAATATGGCCCCCTTCTGTCCAAAGGGAAAATAGTGGGTCTTGGCTAATTTTTGAACGATGAGAGCTGGTATAATCCCGATATAAAGTGCTGAACCAATTCCGCCGGCATAGTTCAATACCTCAGTATAAGCAGTTCCCCCCGTACCGCTTAAATAGATATTAAATAATAAGACGGGGATAATTACCAGGGCGATGCTGACAACTGGTTTAATATTAAACATGCCTTGGAAAGTTAGTTTTAATGAGAGCCCAATACCATAAGCTGAAGTTGTGATGGCTAAAACGGCGAAGACCTGGCCCACAATGGCCACAGTTGGATTGACATGACCTGCTAGACCTATTGTAGCCACTGGAGTTACTTCAGTACCCATTATGCCAATAGATACCGCGAAAAAGAAAAAATAAAGGGCAGCGACCGCCAATAAACTAAACTTTATAACTTTGATTCCCTGATCCCTGGTGGCTTTTATATAGTAGATTACAGGTGGTATAATAATGTGTCCTGCGAAGGCAAAAATAATTACTCCCGAAGCTCCAAACATTTCGCTGGGGACAAAAGACAGGTAATTATTTAATTTGATGCCTGGGATTGATTTATACATAA
>CAZPSR010000256.1:0-2695 GCA_964589135.1 uncultured Syntrophomonas sp. | reverse complement strand
CACTATCGTTGCTTTGTTATGCCCGATGTGTTTTTGGTAGGCTATGGCCTGGATTATAAGGAAAAATACCGCAATCTGCCATATATTGCTGAATTTTACAAAAGCAAATAAGTACCCCCGGGACGGAGAAAAATATTATATGCAGAAAAGCCCTTTACCTTATTCAACTGGGCCAGTGAACTGCTCTGAGCTCAGCTTGGGCTAAGCAACGCAATATTCTGGTTCAACGCCTAGCCAAGCCGTAGTTCCACCTGGCTGAATCTTTGCTTAATATTCATCCATCCTTTTCCTGTTTTTGCGATCAGCGATAAAGAACCCCCCCAAATCTTTCACCTCTTTGCTCTTCAACCTCTCCCCCTTATTTTTTCTATTCAAGCTCTAGACACCTGTTCCCACTACAGGTATTAAGGCTGGCCAATCGGTTAACTGGCTGATTGGCTGCTGCACAGAATCCAAATAACCTTGCACCAAATGCCAAAGAGGTTCAAATTCTTCATAAAACATGATAATCAAGTCACCAGGCCGGGCGTCATCGATGGCGGTCTGCAGTGCTTCTAATTCTGACCTCATAATCAGCACTTCTTTTGGATCGACTCCTCCACTTATGGCTCCGTGATACAAAATAGCTGCAACTTCCCCCGGATCTCTACCTCTTAGATCCACATCTTCTTTGATATACACCTTATCAAATAAGCTGCCGGAAATCTCTCCCACCTGAAATATGGCTTGGTTTGTACGATCTCCCGGTAGGCCAATTACTCCAACCAGGCGGGATACCGATAAGGTACTAGCGAACTGGGCAACTGATTGATAGGCCCTGGGATTATGTCCATAATCCAGTAAAACTTGAAAATCACCCAGGTTAAAAAGGTTAAAACGACCTTCATTGATAGCGGGGTTCGCTGCAAAGGAGCTCAAGCCTAATCTTATTATGGATTCAGGCAAGCCCAGAGCCAATAGACCTGCGGTAGCGGCCAGGCAGTTTTCGATATTACACAGGGCTCTTCCCTCAAAAGTAAGGGGAATTTCACTAATCCCCAATAGAGGCATTCTATTCTCTTTGGTATATTGATAAATAATGCCGTTCTCAACCAATACCGCCCTCTCGCCCTTTTCTATATGCTGCTTAATTAAAGGGTTTTTATCATCCTGGGAGAATAAAATCAGATTAGATTTAATCCGGGGCATTATGGCTTCAGTCATATTATCATCAGCATTTAATACCACATATCCATCAGGTTTAACCGCCTCAGCTACCAGGGATTTGACAAAAGCCAGATCCTCCAAGGTATTCACCCCATTCAAACCTAAGTGGTCCTCACTAATATTAACGATTATTCCCACCTCAGCCAGATCATAAGCTAAGCCTTTACGAATAATCCCCCCCCGAGCGGTCTCCAGGACTGCTACTTCCACCTCCCGATTATAAAGTACGGAGCGAGCGCTGATGGGACCAGTATTATCACCTTGGGAAATACACTCTTTACCAATATAGGTTCCGCTGGAACAGGTCATGCCCACCTTTTTGCCGGTCAGGGATATGATATGGCTGATCAAACGGGTTACTGTAGTTTTGCCATTAGTGCCAGTAATAGAAATTACCGGGATAGAGGACGGAGTTCCTTCCGGATACATGTGATCCAAAATATCTGCTGCTACGTTTCGGCCTTCACCTTCCAGAGGCTGAAGATGCATTCTTAAGCCAGGCGCTGCATTTACTTCGATAATTGCTCCATTGGCCGGGTTCATGCTTTGGGAAATATCATTAACTACCATATCTATTCCTGCTACCTCCAGCCCTACTATCCGGGCTGCTTTCACTGCCATAGCTTTATTTGCTGGATGTATTTCTCCGGTACATCCTCTCGCTGTACCACCAGTACTAAGGTTTCCATTGGCCCTTAAGCATACCACCTGCTCGGAAGCGGGAATGTCATCAGGCTTAAAACCCATTCTAGCTAGATATTCTCGGGATACTGAGTCAATATGGATTTCGGTCATAATTTTTTCGTGTCCTTTTCCCCGGTATGCCCTTTGATTCTCCAGCTCTACCAGCTCAGATATGGTGTTTATTCCATCACCGGTTATGGAAGGAGGCCGGCGTTCGGCTACTGCCACCACCTGATTACCAATTACCAGAACCCTATAGTCTTTTCCCTCAATATGTTTCTCCACTATGACCCTATTGCGATACCGACTGGCGGCCTTATAGGCCTTGCGCACCCCTGCTTCATCTCTAATGTTTACCGTTACTCCCCTGCCCTGATTGCCGTCCCAGGGTTTTAGAGTAAGGGGGTAGCCTATTTGCTCAGCTAAAACTACTGCTGCCTCCTCGGAATCGGCAATCCCGCCCGGGGGGACCGCAATCTGGTTTTCTTGCAAAAGGCATTTTACCAACTGTTTGTTTTTGGCCAGGTCAACCGCAATACTGCTGGTATCATCCGGCAATGAGGCTTCTATAAAGCGCATATACTTGCCATAACCAAGCTCTAGCAAGCTGTTCTCGCCTAAACGCCGCACTGGTATGTTACGCCGCCGGGCCTCAGTCCAAATAGCCCTGGTGCTGGGGCCCAAAGCACTGTCAGTAGAAAGCCTCTGCAGCCGCCTAAGTATCCCCTCGATAATATCATTTTCTTCGTTAATCAGGGCTAAAACAATACCAGCAGCTGCATAGCCAAAATCCATAGCACAGGCC
>CAZPSR010000255.1:0-2729 GCA_964589135.1 uncultured Syntrophomonas sp. | reverse complement strand
AGAAATATGGTATCAATACTGGTGCCCAGACTGGAACCCGAAAAGAGCAAAAAGGAGGACGAAACTGATGCCTAAAATGAAATCCCATCGTGGGGCTGCCAAAAGATTTAAAAAAACCGGCAGCGGTAAGATAAAAAGAGCCAAAGCCTATGCCAGCCACCTCCTGGGGGGCAAGAGCCCGAAGCGAAAGAGAAAACTTCGTAAACCTGGCTTGGTCAGTGATCAGGAAAACAAACGTATTGCCAATTTGATTCAGTAAATTATAGTGGGAGGTAGTTAGGATGCCAAGGGTTAAACGTGGCGTGACTTCACATAGAAGACACAAAAAGATACTAAAAATGGCTAAAGGTTACCGCGGGGGCAAATCCAAACTTTACCGGGTAGCCAACCAACAGGTAATGAAATCGGGACAATACGCCTATATTCATCGCAAATTGAAAAAACGTGACTTTCGTAAACTTTGGATAGCCCGTATCAATGCAGCAGCCAGAAATAACGGCACTACCTATAGCCGGATGGTACATGGATTGAAACTGGCTGGAGTGGATATTAATCGGAAAATGCTGGCTGAACTGGCTATCAGCGATCCCCAGGGTTTTAGCCAGTTGGCGGAACTTTCCAAAAATGCGGCCAACAATTGATCTTTCAGTATCAAAAAGTATGGTGATTTGACCATACTTTTTGTTTTAAGCCAGGATTTTTGCAGAATTAGCCTTTCGGAATAAAAGCCCCATATTTGAATTAGGCCAAAATCTCAATAAGGTGATTAAAGAATGAAGGAAATAAAATCCCGGGATAACCAGAAAATACGTGAGGCAGCCCGCTTGAAGGATAATAAGTACCGACAGCGGGAGCAGTTGTTTTTAATAGAGGGTAGAACCTTGTTCTCGGAAGCAGTGCAAAGAGGGCAGGAATTGTTGCGTATTTTCGTCGATAAAGACCGGGTTGAACAATATCTGGATGAATATAGAAAAAGCAGGAACGCCGAGTGGATCAAAGTTGACTCGGGTTTAATCAAGCATATATGTGATACCCAAACCCCGCAGGGTATAGTAGCGGTAGCCCGCATACCCCAATGGGACTTGGCCCCTCTGCGGCAAGATGCAGGTTTGCTCTTGTACTTGGATGGACTGGCTGATCCGGGCAACATGGGTACCATTCTGCGTACGGCCTGGGCTTTTGGAGTTAGTGGGGTTTTGTTGGGTCCGGGCTGTGTTGATCCCTTTAATCCCAAGGTGGTCAGGTCCAGTATGGGGGCAGTATTCAGTGTTCCGATAGTTGTTGAAGTTTCTGCGCAAACTTTGGCTCAATGCAAGAAAAGTGGCTATCGATTACTGGCCAGTTCAATAAACACTGATCTTAGTCTAAACCAGGTTGACTTTACCGGTGCAGTAATAATAATTATTGGCAGCGAAGCCCGGGGAATCAGCAATAAAGTCTTAAAGCTCTGTGACTTTTCTTTTAAAATTCCAATATTTACAGCGGTAGATTCTTTAAATGCTGCTATAGCCTGTGGTATAATAATTTATGAGGCAGGGATACAAAGAGGAACTTAACCTGCATGTAAAACAGGCACGGGAAACAGTGGAGTCATGTATTGAGAGCGGAGGGTGAACCCATGATGATAGCTCAAACTGATTTATACTGGCAGCTATTCGAAACATCTGGATGCATCGCCTATTATTTATTGTATAAAATGCTGATTACCCAGTAGCAATATAAAAAAATGCGATGAACAGGACCAGTAAACTGTAGGAATCTTCCCTTCAGGGAGGCTGTATCGGGGACTGGAAGTACAGTTAGGGAAGAAACAGGAGAATTCACCTGGGAGCAGTGGATTGAAATAGGAGTAGATCTTATCGGTGGCTGCCGTTAAAAGCTAAGAGCGAATCAGGCTGCTGAAGCCGGATTTAATTTGGGTGGTACCGCGGAACCTAGCTTTCGCCCCTTGGGGACAAAGCTTTTTTTATTTTCTGCCAGGAAGGATGTTATAAGTATGTTGAGCAAGTTAAGTGAAATTAAGGACCGGGCTGAAAAAATGCTGCAAGAGACAGACAGTATGGAGAAACTGAATGAACTTCGGGTTAAGACTCTGGGAAGAAAGGGGGAAATTACTCTATTGCTCAGAACCTTGAAGGACTTGAGCCCGGAAATCAAAGCCCAAATGGGGCAGGCTGCCAATCAATTCAAAGTACAGCTGGAAGAGATGATTAACCAGAAAAGCGAAGAATTGAAACAGGAAGAGCTGCAGAATCGTTTAGAGGCAGAAACCATTGACGTTACCCTGCCAGGATTGCCCTTTATGAGAGGAAGCAAACATCCCCTTACCCGGGTCAACGAAGAAATAAGAGATATCTTTGTCGGCTTGGGCTTTAATGTGGCGGAAGGGCCTGAGATTGAGCTTGACTATTATAACTTTGAAGCTCTTAATATACCCCGGGATCATCCGGCCCGAGAAATGCAGGATACCTTTTATATAAATGAGGAAGTGCTTTTACGTACCCATACCTCGCCAGTGCAGGTACGTACCATGGAGAAAATGGCTCCTCACTTGCCTATACGTATTATTGTACCAGGTAAAGTCTATCGTAAAGATGATGATGCTACCCATTCCCCCATGTTTCAGCAAGTAGAAGGGCTGGTCTTAGACCACAGAATAACCTTGGCCGATCTTAAGGGGACCTTAATGCATTTTGCCCGGGCCATCTTTGGTAGTGATTTACAGGTGC
>CAZPSR010000254.1:0-2782 GCA_964589135.1 uncultured Syntrophomonas sp. | reverse complement strand
GGTCATTCCACCCCCAGGATCTATGACAAGATGGGTATGCACGGACTCGCAGTGTCTGATGTGGTATTGGACCAGGCAAGGGTACCCTATGAAAACACCACCGGCGGTGAAGCCATGCGGGGCAAGGGCTACCAAGTACTCTTGGGGTCAACCCAGATTGGCAAACTATCGGTCTGCGCCCAGGCAGTAGGTATGGCCCAAGCAGCCCTGGAGGCAGCAGTAAATTATTCCAAGATCCGGGTGCAGCGGGGCAAGCCCATTGCCAATTTCCAGACCATTCAATCATTGATTGGGGATATGGCCACCGATGTAATGGTGGCACAGCAGATTGTTCTGGCCACTGCCTTTAAGGCCTCGGAAGGGAAAGAGCTGGCAGCTGATGCAGCCAGGACCAGACTATTTACTTCCGAAGCTGTGCATCGGGTGGCCAGCAAAGCCATGCAGGTCATGGGAGCATACAGTTATACCACCGAGTTCCCCGTTGAACGCATCTTCCGGGACGCCAAGCTAACCGAGATATATGAAGGCGTAAACGAGATCCAGCGGCTCATTGCCTCTAGTGATCTGCTAAGATAGTAAATATATTTACTCAGCAAAGAAAAAAGTCCCGGCTTTATGAGCTTTCACAACTATGCTAAGAACGGGCGTAACAAAAACCACGGGAATTCCCGTGGTTACTTACTTGCAAATGGTCGGGGCGACAGGATTTGAACCTGCGGCCTTCTGATCCCAAATCAGACGCGCTACCAAGCTGCGCCACGCCCCGAACTATATCATAATACCATCTGCAGCGACCAAATGTCAATTGATTAAAAGCTGGGGAAAGCTGTATTTGGCTTAGAAAACCCTTGAATCTGATTATATTCTCACCTTATCCCTGCACAACACTTTATTAATTCATTCTTTGCCACATTTCCAGGTAAACAAGGAAATTAAGGCCTCACTGCTGGCAGTAAACATCTGGCCTTAAGGTTGATTTTATGGTTCTATCGTATACTATCCTGGTTTTCTGCCAACAAAGCCAAAAAACAGACAATGCCCCCGCGCTTTATTAGTTATGGTGGCTTAAAAGCCCGAGATATTGGGATAAAAGCAATAAAAAAATGACATAAAATGGAAGGAGTTATAAAGGCAAGTGTGGAAGCTTATTAATGAAAAATATACTTCAAGGGTGTGATATATATGGATAATGAGGCCAAGTCAAGTATTTCCTGGCAAGCTGCTCTGGATCAGATGCAGGAGCAGAATTTAAGCAGGGCCCTGGAGATTCTGTTAGAAATGGTGGAATATGAACCCGACAATATTGCTTTGATTAGTTTACTTGCTGATTGCTATTACTATTTGGGCGAATTTGACCGAGCTAAAGCCTGCTGGGATGAGATCTTAAGGCTCAATCCAGGCAACCAGGAGGCCAAGGCTAAGCTAGGCCGCTATAGAACCCCCTCTTTTCAATCCTGGTTAAAACGTTATAAGCAAGCTTTGTTTTATATTGAACAGAAAAACTATGAATCAGCCTTGAGGCTTCTTAGAGATTTAATGGAAGAAAACGATGGCTTTGTAAGTGTTTATCAGTTTTTGGGTTTATGCTACATGGCTCAATCCGAATTCGAACAGGCTCATTTGGTTTGGGAAAAAGGCTTGAAAAAGGATAGGGGCAATAGCACTTTGGTTCATTACCTGAATATGTCTAGAGAATCCCAGCCCGAGCCGGAGCTCGAGCCCAAGCCGGAGCCGTATCCAGAGCCAGTGCGGTTTCCTAGTGATATGGAGCAAATTCCAGGTGCTGGCAAAGCAGCTGCTTTTCCGGGTCGTTTGGTGGGTGCTTTACTTTTGAGCATATGCCTTTTACTGATAATTAAGTATACTGGTGGACCGGAGTTAGGTAGTGGTCATGAAACCCAGCCCCTGGCCCAGCAGGAAGCGACTGAGGGCGAAAGCCCTGCTAGCTCTGAAGCCAGCGAAACCCCGGTATTTTCTGAAGGGCTTCTGTCCGATGAGAGTAGCCAGGGCGGATCAGATTACGATAGGGAACGGGAAAGCACCTATTACCTGGAAGGTTTCAAAGCCTACCGGGAAAGTAATTTTAAACAGGCGGAAAACAACTTTAAAGTTGTAGTAGCAATAAAATCTGATAATTATCTGAATCGGGAAGCCCTTTACTATCTGGCCCGGTCTTGTTATCTGCAGCAAGATTATAAAGGGGCAGAAGAATACTATTTACAGTACATAGAGCAGTTTCCCGATACCAATTACCATGATGACAGCCTGTTTTATCTGGGGGTAGTTTATCATCTTACCGGTCAGAGTGAAAAGGCTATTGCCGCCTTGCAAGAGATGGAGCGAATATCACCTGATTGCGGATACGGATCTTCTGATTTATTTAAAAGCATAATGAATAATTCCTAAGCTAAGCCATGAGCTGGATAGCCCATACCGCTTTAAAGTGATATGGGCTTATTTGGGCCAGGGGCAGTTTTTACCCTTGCCCAGGGCTGGGCTTCTTTCCTTTTAGGCTTAGTAGTATATTCTTTTCCAGTCCAGGTTAGAATATATAAAGAGGTAAAAAAATGGAGGACACTTGGCCTTTGATACAAGATATACATAATATCCGATAAATAGAATTGGACACCAGGATGTCGATTTCTCTTAAAAAAATCCATTTCTTTGTGCTAGAAGGCTTGACTTCAATATGGTTTATTATTTATCCTATTACAAGAAGCAAATTGAGGGCGGAAGTGGCTCAGTGGTAGAGCATCGCCTTGCCAAGGCGAGGGTCGCGAGT
>CAZPSR010000253.1:0-2810 GCA_964589135.1 uncultured Syntrophomonas sp. | reverse complement strand
ATACAGGTGGGTTGATGGATGAAGATAGCAATTGACGGTCCGGCAGGAGCCGGAAAAAGTACTGTAGCCAGGCAACTGGCAGCTGAACTGGGATTGGTGTATGTTGATACTGGTGCTATGTACCGGGCTTTGACCTGGAAAGCTATCCGGGAATTGCTGGACCTGGATGATGAAAATGCCCTCTATCACCTAGCGCAAACAACAGAAATCCACTTCGAATATAATTCTCAGGGACAAAGAGTAATATGTGATAATCAGGACGTAAGTGATTATATACGGGCGCCGCTGATTAATGCGGAGGTGTCACGAGTAGCTTCCAAGTCATTGTTGCGTCAGGTAATGGTTCTTCAGCAGAGGAAATTGGCCCAGAATAAATCAGTTGTAATGGATGGTAGGGACATAGGAGAATTTGTGCTGCCAGATGCTGAATACAAATTCTTTCTAACCGCAAGTATGGAAACCAGGGTTGGGCGCCGAGCAGAAGAACTAAAAGCCAGCGGTTATGATATAGATAGGGAAGCCATTGCCAGAGAAATAATGGAACGGGACCACAGGGACTCCAGCCGGGAAATGGGCGCATTAAAAGTCCTGGAAGATTCAATAGTCATCGACACCAGTCAACTGAAGGTGGATGAGGTGATAAATGTCATAAAATCCTACCTGAAGGAGGATTAAGGATGTTCTATTATTTGGTAAGAGGGCTGGTCAAATTTGGCTTAATATTAATTGGTTTGAAATCTGAAGGAATACATAACCTACCCAAAAAGGGTCCAGCTATCATTGTAGCTAATCATGCCAGTTCCTGGGATCCACTGCTGCTAGCAGTAGCTTCGCCCAGGCCGGTGCATTTTATGGCTAAGGCGGAACTCTATCAAAACCAGATTCTAGCCCGGCTTTTTACCGCCTTAAATGCTTTTCCGGTAAAAAGGGGCCAGGCAGATCGAGTTGCCATAAGGAAAGCTCTGGGGCTTCTTGATTCCGGACAAATCCTGGGTATTTTCCCGGAAGGAACCCGAAAAAAGGAGGTTGCCATGGAGGCGGCCCAGGTGGGGGCAGCAATGTTAGCTCTAAAATCAGGGGCCCAGCTTATTCCAGCAGCCTGCCTGGGAACCAGGAATCGATTTCCATGGGGATGGGGTAGGAGTACCCTAATGATCCGATTTGGTAAACCCCTGGATTTGAAGGCTTATCGACTGGGTAAAACCAGTTCGGCCAACCTGGATAAATTAAGTCAAGAAATAATGAAGGAAATTAATAAGCTTTTGTATGAATAAAAGCAGGAATTAGAGGTCCTGATACTGAAGATATATAAGTATTTGTGAGGTTAATATATGCATACGATTATGGCCAGTCATGCTGGATTCTGTCCTGGAGTAAAAAGGGCCTTTAAGATTGCAGAAGATATGGCAGGCCAAAGAGATAAATGGTATACTTGGGGACCGCTGGTGCATAACCAATCGGTAGTAGATTATTTTGTCAGAAAAGGAATAAGCCCGGTAGAAGAAATTAACGAAATTTCACAAGCAGCCGGATTAATCATAAGATCTCATGGAGTGGCTCCTGCCGTATTACAAAAAGCTATAAATCGGGGTTTAAAAGTTAAAGATGCCACCTGCCCACTGGTCAAAAGGGTACATGAAATAGTAAAGAACCTGGCCCTCCAGGGTTATGAAATCATAATATTTGGGAACTCCGAGCACCCGGAGGTTAAAGGGATTCTGGGTTATTGCGGCGGAGAGGCCACCGTTGTTTCCGGTTTGGATGATATAAAGAACCTTAATTATTCCCGGCGGATGGGAATAGTATCCCAGACTACTAGAGATGAAAAGGCGTTTTTTGAGGTGGTAAAAGGCCTGTCAAACCGGGCGGGCGAGTTAAAAGTATTCAACACCATTTGTTCCGCTACCCAGCTCAGACAGAATTCGGCTCTAGAATTATGTCAAGAGGTGGATCTAATGATTGTGGTAGGAGGGGAATTTAGTTCCAATACTACTACTCTTTATAAAGAGTGTTTAAATACCGGAGTTAGAACTTACCTGGTTCAAGATGCGGGAGATATCAGACCCCAATGGTTGGAAGGGGTAAAAATGGCAGGCATTACTGCTGGTGCTTCAACTCCGGATTGGATTATTAAGGAGGTATTGTGTAGGATGACAGAACATGAGGAAAAAGATATCCAGCAAGAGGGTCAGGAACAGGTTCCAGAACTGGTGGTTGAACCCCAGGCAGAGGAGACTGGCAGTAATGAGCAGCCGGCTGAAGAAGCCAAGGAGGAATCATTTGCCCAGATGGAGGCAGAAATGGCTGAATATGAAACCCCGGGCCGAGGGGATGTTATAAAGGGAACCATTGTCCAGGTACTTGATGATGAAGTAATGGTTGATGTGGGTGGAAAATCAGAAGGAATTGTTCCATTAAGAGAGCTTTCCCTGGCTTCACTTGATTCGGCTCGAGATTTAGTACAGGTTGGTGACGAGATCCAGGTGATGGTCTTGAAATGGGACGATGATGGCACTATTCTTTTATCTAAAAAACGGGTTGATTCCAAGAAGGTATTGGATCAATTGGAAGAAGTCTTTGCCAACGGGGGAACGGTTGAGGGTACGGTTAAAGACATAGTCAAAGGTGGTTTGATTGTGGACGTGGGTGTAGTAGGATTTCTTCCTGCCTCACACGTAGAGGATGGATATGTTAAAAACCTGGAGGAGTACAAAGACCAAACCTTTACCTTTAAAATTATTGAGTTCAATCGCAATAAGCGTCGGGGTTCCCAGGTGGTATTATCACGGCGGGAATTGGTACTGGCTGAA
>CAZPSR010000252.1:0-2822 GCA_964589135.1 uncultured Syntrophomonas sp. | reverse complement strand
TAATTATAGCAAAAATACAATAGTGCCGGGTGTTAAGTTATTGGCTTCACATCTAAATAACTAAATAACTAAATAACTTAACACCCGGCACCACGTCACTATCTGTTATATTACTTTTTGAATTTTAAGCTGTTCTATATCTTCACTACTATAACCGGCCTTCTGCAAGATCTCTTCATTATGTTCGCCCAGGGCGGGAAAATCCAATATCATTTTTCCGGGGGTATCTGATAATTTAATCGGTATACCGGTTAGGGCAATCATTTGGCCCGATCCACTGGGGTCGGGAATTTTTTCTACCATCTGGCGGGCCTTAACCTGAGGATGCTCGCTAGCTTCCTCCAGATCCAAGACCGGGGTAAAACATATGTCATTATCCTTAAAAAACTCCACCCACTCATCCCTGCTCTTAGCCTTCATCATATCTGAAACCTCATCAATAATCTTTTTCTGCTCTGCTTTTTTCCATTGTAAATTAATATAATGAGATAAGCCCAATTTGTCGCAAAACTCAGCCCAGAATTTTTTTTCTACTGCTCCCAGGCTTACGTATTTCTTATCCCCAGTTTCATAAATGTTATAGCAGGCATAGCCTCCGGTTAAGACGCCATCAGCAATCTTGGGAACTACTCCATCCCCTGACCATTCACCCATAGTATAAGCTAATAGACTAATGGCTCCATCCAGCATGGAAACATCACACATCTGACCTTTTCCGGTTTTTTCCCGGCTGGCCAGGGCTAACAGTAGGGCAATTATCGCATATAAAGTGCCTCCTGCTATATCTGCAATCTGCACCCCGGACATAGCCGGTACACCCTGCCTACTTCCGGTGGTCCCGGTCACCCCGGCCAGATTCAAATAATTCAAATCGTGCCCGGCCGCTTTGTACATGGGACCATCCTGTCCATAACCACTTATGGCACAAAATATAATTTTATCATTTATTTCTCTTAATACTTCATAACCGATTCCCAAATCATCCATAAATCCAGCTCTGAATTGGTCCACTACGATATCAAAGTGAGGTATCAGCCTTTTGAATACCTCTTTCCCCTCCTCCTTCCTGATATCTAAGGTAATGCTCTTTTTATTCCGGTTAACGGTATAGAAACGGGTACTGATTCCATTGACTACTGGAGCCAGCTGCCGCCCTGGATCTCCTACCTCAGGTTGTTCTATTTTAACTACTTCTGCTCCAAAGTCAGCCAACAATTGAGTACAAAAAGGCCCCGGCAGATAACGGGACAGATCCAATACCCGTACTCCGGTTAAGGGTAATGTCATGTTATTCACCTCTTTAATTTTTTCCCCGCTTAATATAACTTAATACTCAAAAAGCCCATACCAATTCTCATAGCCCACAGCCCCGGCCTAGAACTTTTCCCGGTAATCTTCTCCCAACAAGCTCTGGCTAGACTCCAACACCTTTTCCAACGATGGTATATCTTCTGGCTGGAGAATACTCTCACGTCCCATTCGTATATCTTCAAGAGCCTTTTCCACTGGCACCACCCGGAACTTCATCCTTCCCTCTTCATAATAAGGATGTGAGTAGGTAGGAATATATTTTACATCAGCTAGACGGGTTACTCCCTGCTCCATTTCTTTAATAAATTTCATCTTTAAAATGATTCCGCTGTTTCGTTCCAGCCCATGCTGATTACTGATAAAATTACCCATGGAATATATCACCATTTTGTCCTCTTGATTGAATTCGATGACCTCCAAGGGTTGGATTACATGAGGGTGACTTCCTAATATAACGTTAGCCCCAGCCTGCAAGAATTCGTGAGCCATTTCCATTTGTTCCGGGTTAGGTTTATGGGTATATTCCGTACCCCAATGCAAGACCAAAACCAGCACATCTACTTGGGGACGCAGGCGCTGCAAATCACTCAGGATTTTTTCTCTTTCCAGCAGGTTAAAGCAGTAGCCCTTATCTGCAGGTATGGGAATACCGTTGGTGCCATATGAGTAAGCCAAATACCCCACTTTAATCCCCTTCAGCTCTTTGATTAAAAAAACCTGGCTTTCCTCCTGGCTGCCATAAGTCCCCACCGTATCCAGCCCAGCCTTCTCCAATACCTCCAAGGTACGCAAGAGGCCTTTATGACCCCGATCAAAGGCATGATTGTTGGCAGTAGTGACCAAATCAAAGCCTGAGCGCTTAAAGGTATCAGCAATGGCATCGGGGCTGTTGAACAGGGGATAGCCAGTATAGGAAGATTCAGGGCCCGCTAAAGGCGCTTCAAAGGATACGGAACTGTAATCGGCTTCCTTTATGATCTCCTCCACCTCGGTAAAGAAAAAGTCAAATTTATAGCTGCCATCGGCTTGTTGGCCTGACCAGATTTGGGTATTGTGCATCAGGCAATCGCCCACTGCCAACAGGGTAATCTCGCTATGAACTGGTTTGCTGGTCACTGGTGCATCAGGGGGAGTCTCAATCGGGTTTTCCTCCTGGGTTATCCAGTATGAGGCAGAAGCTAAACTAAGGATAAATACTATTGATAAAACCACCAGGGCTCTGCCCAAACTCTTGGGGCTTGATTGGCTTTTTCGGTCCATTAATATCACCTGACCTGCTATTTACTTATTCTGATTATATCAGATTGTCAGTCCTTGGCCTTTTAATATAAGCTTTGCTTATCTTTCCAGATACTTTATAGCTCCACCTCCTCAAGCAATAAGCCCCTTCTCAGGTCAGAAGTGGCTCCAGGCTCTCTTCATCAGGCGATGGGCCATGACCCCAATCGCTTTTGCTACTTTATTATATTAAGGCTACTAACCGCTAAGATGATTATTGGAATGAATAAACC
>CAZPSR010000251.1:0-2843 GCA_964589135.1 uncultured Syntrophomonas sp. | reverse complement strand
GAGCCTGAGTACCTGTGGCAGGGTCCGGTAGGCACTGCGGAAGGTATTAAGCAAAATTATTATGGTGCTTATTCCGGATTCTACAGCATGTTCAATGAGATGATGGCGAACAGTGTTAACGCAGCCAAAGATGCTTTACCGGAAAGCAAGATCGTAGCCGATAAGATTTATATAAGTGCACGTTTCCTGAATATTAACGGCCTGATTCAGGCCGGCCGGGACTATACCATTACCTTGGGGGATACGGCCAAGAACCAGATCAACACCTATAGAAGGGCATCGATCTTATCCATGAATTATCTGGATAATCCACTATCGAATCAGGAAAATGACTATACAGCCTACTGGGATAATAAAACCAATTCCATTATTATTGAAAATATAGGAGCCAGGGCAGGTTATGTTGAATTATACGGCCAGATTATGAACACCAGCCGTTTGGGCGGTAATATAGTGGTACAGGACGGCTATGGCCATATTAATATAAACAACAACACCGGTTATCAGATACTCTTGAAGGGATTGGAGACTACTCAGGGAGAAGGAAAGCTGGTTATCTATGATACCGCCTATATGCACTATTATTCGGGTTGCGGGCAGCCGGTCAGAGTTCAATATGAACGGATTAATGGAACAGTACAGGTAAGCGGCGGCCAGATTAAGGCTGAAAACGGTACCGTTCTGGGCCATATCTCCTTATCAACTGCCCAGTATGCACCTTATGCCGGTCAGCGTTATATCTGGACCACAGCCCAAACTTATACCAAGACTATAACTACCACTTATCGGAAATCAACCTGGCTGGGACTCATAAACTGGAATCCGGGCAGCATTTACGAGCAGAACACGGTACCGTCAAGTCCGACCACCATAAGACAAGGCGACTACGTTGAGATTGATACCATCCATGCAGATATTCCTTATATCTATGAGCATGAGGTGAAATCAACAGAAGTATACGACGAAGATGGCAACCTGGTTCCTTATAAAGTAGTCAGTGTTCAGGATTGGGTTGTTAAGAAATGGTGGGGTAAAAGGACTTACTATCATAAAGTAGTGACACAGGAAGGCTATAAAGATGTTCATTACCACAGCATCAAGGCCGATTATGCCATTGGCATATCCTTTGGTGGAAGTGAGAATGGAGCTACCATAAAGGTCAACTCCAACGCTAATGTTATTGTGGACGGACCGGTTACCAACCGCGAAGGTAATGTTATTATAAAGAGTACCAATGGCAACTTGTCCCGAGGAGATTCCGGGTCTGTTACCATTACCGGAAAGGATATATCCCTTTCCGCCACTCAAGGAATTGGAGGCAGTGCCCCAATTGTCATAAACCTGCGGGGTGGAGCCCTTAATGCTGATACCGATTCCGGCCTCATATATGTCTCAGCCCAGGGTGGGATGACTTGCGGACAGATAGAAAACAGCAATGGTGAAATAAAACTGTATGCGGATACCAATATAGAGTCCCTTAATTCCAGTTCTCTGATTAAAGGGAGTGTTATCAAGCTCACTGCTAACGGCGGACGCATTGGCAGCAGTAATCAAGCCTTGTGCATTGACTCTCAGACCAGCTTACAGGCAGAGGCGGCCGGGGATATAAATATTGTGGATACGGCCGGCAATCTTAATGTGGATACTGTAAAGTCTTCAGGTGGTACGGTAAGACTCGAAGCTGCCAATGGCAGTATGGTTGATGGAAACAATACTGGGGAAATTAATGGAGTGGCCAGTGGTTTGATAGTTTTAACCTGGAATGGGCAGAATCTGTCCGGGGCGGTTACGGCGGCCCAGCTCGACTCACTGTTACGCGGGGTCTTTGCTGAAATCATCAATACCACCACCCGGATTGAAGAAGCCAATGTAAAGGGTAGTGCCGTGGCCTTAATAGCATCGGCCGGTATTGGCAGCATTACCGATATTCAGGTAGACTTGCCGGCCGATATAAGTGAATTGAGCAACCACGATTTGCTCAATATCGCCTGTGCTGAACCCCAGGATATAATCTATTATGGTGCTGACGGAACACAGATTGACCCGACCAATAAGGTAAAACCAGTTGCTTACCTGATAATTAAGCAACGACAGGATATTAATGTGGAATCCTCAGGAAGAGTCGATGCGGAAGCGGGCGGCAATATGTACCTGGGATCCATTGGAGATCTCCATCTGGGTAAGATCAAAGGCCAAGAAAGCAGGATTAAATCAGGCCTCGGTATATACAGTGAAGGCAGTGGAAGCGGTATCACTTGCGCTGATTTGCTCTTGGAAGCATCTGGTGCAACTATTGGTAGCAGTGAAGTACCTCTGGCTATCAACATCTTAGCCACTTCCACTTTGACTGCCCGGGCGGCAGAGGACATATTCCTCCAGGGCGTTGCCGGAAATGGAAGAGCCGGAGCATTGAATATTAACTTTATTTTCACAACCGGTGATGTAATTCTGAGTGCAGCTGATAATATCAGCTCCGGCAGCAACAAACGGGAAAACATCAAAGCCGGCCGGCTGAATATCAACAATGCCGCTTCGGTTGGCAGCAACAGCAGTTACTTAACCGTAGATCTGCCTGATGATGGTATTCTGTATGTCAAGGCCAACGGTAACATAAATATCTATGAGCTCACTGGCAATATGAACCTGGATTTGGCCTCATCAAAGAATGGAGATGTATATCTAAAAGCAGGTGATTCAATATTTGGCTCTGCTGATACTGGTGTCGACGTAAGTGCGGGCAGTATAGCACTAACAGCCTTAAATGGGGCGATCGGCAGCAGTAGCGATTACTTCGTTATTGATACCAGAAGCGGAGAGACCCTTACTGCAACAGCCAATCCAAG
>CAZPSR010000250.1:0-2846 GCA_964589135.1 uncultured Syntrophomonas sp. | reverse complement strand
CAAAGGCATCATGGTACTGGATATCATACTCAAAACCCCAAATATCCTGCCCATAAAATTTACCTCTACTTTTTCCTGCAATAATACGGTAAAAGGGGTGTTAAAGATGGGCATTACTATTCCGGCCAAACCCATAAAAAATAGGTAAACCCAAAATACCTGGGTAAGGCCCAGGGCCAGGGTGGAAATCCCAACCACCAGGGTGGATAAGGTAAGGGAGTGAATCCTGTTTTTGAATCCACCCCAATAAGCAATTATAATGCCTCCCAGCATCATACCCAGGGAAAAAGCCACTTCAATGGCGGTCAGACGCCAAATATCACTGCCAAAACTGCGGGTTACCTGCAGGGGGGTTAAAAATGACACTGGTGCTGCCAGGATCAAATAGAGAGCACAGAAGAAAAACAACTGCTTTAGATAGGAATGGCTACTGATATATCTAAATCCGGCCAGCATATCGCTAAGATAACCTATATCTGACTTTTCCAGGGCTTTGGCATGAATCGGTATCCGTAAAAAAACCAATAGGATAAAAACAGCCAGGGCAGCGCTTGCTACATCAATAAACATTATTATTTCGATCTTGGTCAGGGTTAACAGAGCAGCGCTGAACATGGGTGAAGCCAGCATGATCAGGGATTGTATACTGCTGTTGCTGCCATTGACCCGGGTAAGCTTATCGCTTGGGACCAGCTGGGGAACCAGGGCTCCTACTGCTGGCATTTGCACTGCGGTTCCCAAGGCTCTGATAGCTGATACTACAAAGAGCAGCCATAGCCTGTCATAGCCCAGTAAAAACAAAATTGCCAGAACCAGGGTTGATAGGGCAATGGTGGAATCGGACAGCATAATCAGCAACTTGCGACTGTAACGATCAGCCCATACTCCAGCAAAAGGAGAAAGAAAAAAGGTAGGGAGGAAACCGCAAATTATATAAATTGTCATCATTATTCCCGATTGGGTACTTAAAGTGATATGCCAGAAAATAGCATACTGAACCAAAGATGAACCAAAAAGGGATATGTTCTGGCTGAGTAAAAAGAGTACGATGTTTTTTATCCAGTTATCAGATCCTGCTCCAGCTTCTACTGCCAAAATGGTCTTCCTTCCTTTCAGCTGCCTTACTAATTTTCAAGAATAGCACAAAAAGCAATTAGGATAAAACAGAAATAAGATTCCCCGGCAAAAATTCAGCAAAGTGCGAGACTTTTTGCAGGGAAATCAAACAATTATGCTTAATTATCAAATCCAGCCCTCAAGGAGATTGAGAGCGACATCCTTGGGGCCGATAAGGAAGGAATGACTAATGGCTCTTTCCCTGTTCCGGCTAGCAGGAATACAGCCAAAGACCACTGGTAAAGGAAATACCATCTGAGAGGGTGTGAACAGGGGAGCTAGTGATCCTATTTGCATTCATCGATTAGTTCTTTAAAGCCAGGTAAGGCCTTCTCAATAGTCTCGTAAGCTACACAGTAGGCAATCCGTACATATCCCGGACAGCCAAAGGAGGTACCAGGGACCAGGAGTATATTCTTCTTTTTGGCCTGGCTGCAAAATTCCAGCTCATCTTCCACCGGAGTTTTAACAAAAAGATAAAAAGCCCCTTGGGGTTTGATGCACTCATAGCCGAAGGACCGGAGGCTTTGGTATAAAAGTTCCCGATTTCGGTTGTAGCTTTCGATATCTACCTTGGCATCCAGGCAACGAGCTATAACCTGCTGAAATAGGGAAGGGGCATTTACAAAACCCAGGATGCGAGTGGCAATATTGGCGGCAGATACCACATCCTCATAATGGGCAAGGGAATCAGGAATAAGCAGATAGCCGATTCTTTCTCCAGGCAGGGATAAAGACTTGCTGAAAGAATAAGCGATAATGGTGTTGTCATAATACCGGGTTAAATAAGGAACTTCCGCATTATCATACGCCAGTTCCCGATAAGGTTCATCGGAAATCAGATAAATATGGCTATTAAATTCCTTTTCTTTCTCCCGTAAGATTTGGGCCAGTTTTATTATAGTGGCTTCCGAATAGATGACCCCGGTAGGGTTATTGGGTGAATTGATGATTACCGCTTTAGTTTTCGGGGTGATTTTCTCCTGCAATTCCTCTAAATGTGGCTGAAAATCAAGGGTATTGGGTGATATTACCACCAGCCGGGCCTGGTAATTTGCTACGTAATTACGGTATTCACCGAAAAAGGGAGCAAAGGTGATGACCTCATCCTCCGGGTTGAGCAGGGTTTTAAAGATAACATTAAGACCACCGGCGGCCCCTACTGTCATAACAATATGGTCCTGGTTAAAATCGGTGCCGAATTTTTGGTTGATTGAATTAGCTATAGCCCCTCTTACCTCTTCATAACCCGAGTTATTCATATAAGCATGAAGCTTCATCGGGCTTTGACTCTGGACTATTTCTAAGATAGCTTCTTTTACTTCCTGGGGGGCTGCTACACTGGGGTTGCCCAGGCTAAAATCAAATACATTTTCGGCTCCATAGATTTGGGCCAATCTTTTGCCTTCTTCAAACATAGCTCGGATAATGGAACTATGCTTAAGCTGTTCCTGCATTTCTCTGGCTATCATAATATCAAACCTTTCTCATAAAACGTGGATTAGCAACCTGATAAGGCAAATTGCTTAGGCCCAGCATACCACTGCAACTACGGTAATTCAAGATGTCCAGAATTAAGTTAACAAAGGGGCCAGGCCCCTTTGTTAACTTACCTGGCAAATAGCGGTGGCCTTGGGAAAATTATCGCTTATAATTGCCGGAATTTTTCTGCATTTTAGCAGGGAAGCAGTGTGTTCTTGCCGAAAGATAAGGGTTAGTGGAATTGCTAT
>CAZPSR010000249.1:0-2858 GCA_964589135.1 uncultured Syntrophomonas sp. | reverse complement strand
GATATTGGTCGCGGCTTACTTCGCAAAATATTGCGTGATATGCAGGTTGAGCCGGAAGAATACATCAAACTAAGAGAAATGGTTCTGTAAATACCTGAAGGAGATGATGCTATGGACTTTACTGTTACCGGGACTCTGGTTTGGTACTACCACATATGCAAACGTGAAGTCTGGCTAATGGCTCGTCATTTAGTGCCTGATCAGGACCAGGAGAATATTCAGATTGGAAGAATAATTGGCGAAAATACTTACCCGCGCGATAAGAAGGAGCTTGATCTGGGCAATGCCAAACTTGACCTTATAAGAACCGAGAACGGCGATTTAGTGGTAGGGGAAGTAAAGAAATCCTCTCGTTTTGTAGAAAGTGCCAGCAAACAACTCTTGTTTTATCTGCTGCAGCTTAAGGAGATGGGCATTGATGCCCGGGGAGAGTTATTGATTCCTGAAGAAAAGAAAAAAATCAATGTATTGCTGGATGAGAACAGCCAAAACGAAATATTGTCCGCCATTAAAGATATAGAGGATATAGCTATAGAGCCGGTGCCGCCGGAACCGGTTAAGAATAAATACTGCCGTAAATGCGCTTACAGCGAGTTTTGCTGGGCATAACTATATTATTAAGCAATGTATATGATCCGACTATAAAATACTATATGGAATCTCGCTCTAATGCAAAGGAGGGACAAATCTTGAATAAACGTAGATTCACGGTAATTATTGAACAGGATGAAGATGGGCTATATATTGCATCAGTTCCAGAATTGCCTGGTTGTCACAGGCCAGCGATTTAAATAGCTTAGGTTGTAATCTTCGCTTATGCGGCTGGATCAGAGGTTATTAGGGCAAAGCCATTTTTAAAACGGAAACAATGAGATAGCTCGTTGGGGAAAGGGGGGAAGGGGGGTTAAATGAAGAAAACGATATATGTCTTTAATAACGGTGAATTCAAGCGAAAAGACAACACCTTGTATTTCGAAACCGAGGCAGGGAAAAAATATCTACCCGTGGAAGATGTGAAGGAAATAATAGTATTTGGAGAAGTTACACTTAATAAGCGCTTCCTGGAATTTCTCACCAAAAAAGAAATTATACTTCATTTTCTTAATGAATATGGCTATTATGTAGGCAGTTATTATCCTCGGGAACATTATAACTCCGGCTATATGATTTTAAGACAATCAGAATACTATTTGGATGATGAAAAGAGATTGGATCTAGCCCGTAGTTTTGTTAGAGGAGCTGTCGCAAACATATTGAATGTGTTGCGGTATTACCATAATCGGGGTAAGGAACTGGAAAACGAAATAAAACAGATAACAAGGTTAGAAGAAAAGATAGAAGCCAGTGCTGCAATCAATGAGCTGATGGCCATAGAAGGCAATATAAGAGAAGCATATTATGCTGGGTTCAATACCATCATAGATAAAAATGACTTTTTATTTCATGGAAGGAATAAAAGACCACCTCGTGATCGGATAAACGCATTAATCAGTTATGGGAACACCCTTGCCTATATAGCCGTCTTGAGCGAGGTATACAAAACCCACTTAGACCCACGTATTGGATATCTGCATACTACCAACTTCAGACGGTTTACCTTGAATTTGGACGTTGCTGAAATCTTTAAACCCATATTGGTTGATAGATTGATATTTTCGTTAATTGGGCGTAATATGTTAAAATCCAGTGACTTTGAATCTAAAGCGGGTGGCATTCTAATGAACGATAAGGGACGCAAATTATTTAGCCAGGAATGGGAGAATCGTTTGAGAATAACCATAAAACATAGGGAACTAGGACGTGAAGTATCATATAGAAGACTAATTAGAATGGAACTGTATAAAATTGAGAAGCATTTGATGGGTGAGAAGAAATACCAACCATTTGTGTCAAGATGGTAAGCGGGTGATCATAATTGTTTGTAATAGCAGTATATGATGTAGGGCAGAAACGGGTAGGGAAAGTTCTGAAAACTTGCCGGAAATACCTGTACTGGGTGCAAAACTCGGTACTTGAAGGAGATATAAATGAAAGCAGTTTCAAACGATTGAAACTCGAATTGAGTGCTGTGATAGATAAGGATTATGACTCAGTCATATTTTATACGTTTCGTAGCACCAAGTACTCTAAACGGGAAACGATGGGGATCAGAAAAGGGGGGGACGATAACTTCATTTAAAATCTGCCTTGTCGTCTACCAATGGTAGTGTTGAAACACCTGGAGATCGACGACATAGAAAAGATAGCCCTATTCCCCGCAAAATGGCGGACTGAAACACAATACTTATGAGATTTTTGGGATAGCAGTTATTTGGTATCCTTAGTATTATAGTGTTTTGACGGGTTTTTAGCTTACCTACGAGGAATTGAAACATGATCACGAAATAGCCGACTTTGAGTTGGCCATGGAGTTTTTAGCTTACCTACGAGGAATTGAAACACTAAATAAAGAAAGTTAACAAATTTTAAATTTTTCGTTTTTAGCTTACCTACGAGGAATTGAAACCTGGGATTCAGTTAATGAAGAATGGACAACATCGTCGTTTTTAGCTTACCTACGAGGAATTGAAACTAAAAATCTTCTGTTTTAGCTACGATGCTAACCCAGTTTTTAGCTTACCTACGAGGAATTGAAACTGAATATAACCATCACCACTTAAATTACATTCGCCGTTTTTAGCTTACCTACGAGGAATTGAAACCCGCTCAGCCTGGGCACTGGAAACGGGCGCCGAGGGTTTTTAGCTTACCTACGAGGAATTGAAACCTGTGAATGGATGGCCAAGAGCAACAATGAGAAGTGGGTTTTTAGCTTACCTACGAGGAATTGAAACATGACAGCAATGTCGGCATCATGG
>CAZPSR010000248.1:0-2873 GCA_964589135.1 uncultured Syntrophomonas sp. | reverse complement strand
AAATGATTCCCATAATCTAAACAATCTATTGTACTGGATATTATTTGATGATACTGTTAATAAAAGCTAACATTTAATATCAGCTAAATATGAAATAATCAAGTCCGACATATGTCTCCAAGAAAGGAAGGATTTTTATGAGTAAACCCGTTCTGTTCACCGGTTCAGCGGTAGCAATTATTACGCCCTTTAAAAATGAGGCGTTAGATTATGATAAACTGGCAGAACTAATTGAATTCCAAATCAGTAATGGCATTGATGCTATTGTAATTTGCGGAACAACCGGCGAAGTCAGCACCCTGCCCGATGAGGAACATGTCGCTGCAGTTAAATTCACGGTTGAGCAAGTAGGGCATAGAGTTCCGGTTATTGCAGGGGCGGGCAGCAACCATACCCATCATGGAATTCAATTATCCCAGGCCGTGGAAGCAGCCGGAGCTGATGGCATTTTATCGGTTACCCCCTATTATAACAAAACTACCCAAAAGGGGCTTTACCAGCACTACAAAGCCATAGCAGACAGGGTTAAAATCCCTATTATAATATACAATGTACCAACTAGAACCAATCTTAACATAAATCCTGAGACAATCAGAGATCTGGCTTTACTGGACAATATTGTGGCTGTTAAAGAATGTAATTTCAGTCAGGTGGGGGATATTATAAATCTATGCGGAGACGATTTCACCGTTTACTCTGGAGATGATGGAGTTGTAGTACCTATAATGTCATTAGGAGGCAAAGGGGTTATCTCGGCCACCGCCAATTTAATTCCCCGGGATTTCCACGAAATGACTGCCAAGTACTTGGCCGGTGATCTTGAAGGGGCCAGGAAAATCCAGCTTAGGGCCTTGAATCTAATCAAAGCTCTCTTTATTGAGGTAAGCCCCATTCCAATTAAGGCGGCCCTCAACTTAACTGGAATGGATGTGGGTATCTGCCGCCTGCCCCTGGTAGAAATGAGTGAAAAGAATCTGGAAATACTTAAGCAGGCCATGATTGACTACGGACTTACCTTAAGCTGCTAAAGTAAGCAGTAAGACAACACAGAAAAGAACTCTGTCATCATCCTGACAGGGTTCTTTTATCAATAGATGAATAGGTAGATTGGTTTTAGACGGAGCCTGGGCCAGGTTCGAATTAGAGATAAACTAAAAATTTTCCGCAAGAAAGCTGGATATGGCCGATATGGTTTCATCTGGTTTCTCCAGCATCAGGTGATGACCTGCTCCAGGTATTATTTGAATGACTGAACCCTTGATGTTTTCCTGCAGGTATTGAGAACTTTTCACGGGAGTCATTTTATCCTGGTCGCCCACCAGGATTAAAACAGGTATATCGATTTTCCCCAGCTGATTGGCAACATCATAATTATTGCAGGCCTTAAAATCCAGATAAAGCTGGTGCTGGGAAACCTGGCTCCAGTTATCCAACTCTGCTGATAGTACTTCCGGATCTATATTGCGGCCATAGGCGATTTTCAAGAAAGCAGTATCAAAGCTGCCTTGAGCAAGCTGTTCCAGCATAGTTGGGTTTACTGGCATTTTCGCTCCCGATCCAATCAGGATAAGACCATCAACGGTATCAGGGTAGGACAGGGCTGCTTGCAAAGCTATGCTGCCTCCCATAGAATGGCCAGCTAGTACCCATGGTCTGGGAAAACCCTTGGTATCCAGAAATTCTTTAATAGAAGTGGCATAAGCCAGAACCTCTTCAACTGGGCTGCCCGGTGATGAGCCATGCCCCATCAGATCAACAGCAAGCTGAGTGAATCCCTTAAGGCTTTTTCCCATTAATTTGGCCCACTTTAGGTGACTGCCTCCAGCCCCGTGAATAAAAATCAGGCTGCCTCCGGCAATGCCTCCAGGGTCGCTAAGGGTCTGATAAAATAAATTCCCGGTATCTCCCATAATGTAACCTCCCTTATTATCTTCTAAAGCGAAATGGACTCCTGATTAAATATTCACACATTCCCGGGAATCAGTCAAAATAACTCAGGGTCAGACCCCGAGTTATTTCTTAGCAGTTAAAATCCGTATTGGTGTTTCAATTTCTCTACATGCTTGTAATGAGCAGAATTGCTTAATTTAGAAGCCGCTGCTTCATCAAGGACCACCGTGATTTCACCACTGTGCAGTTGTATGGCTGAGGCGGTTATTTGGGAGGTGATAGGGCCTTCCAGACATTGGGCAACTACTGCAGCCTTTTTAGAGCCATTTACAATCATTAATATATTCCTGGCGTCCAGTATAGTGCCAATACCCATGGTGATAGCAAAGCAAGGCATTTGCTGGCGGGCAATATTGGCCTTTTTATAGAAAGCTTCATAGTTATCATCCAAGGTCTGTTCGGTTAAGGCCTGTATTCTGGTTCTTGATCCCAGGGAAGAGCCGGGCTCATTGAATCCCCAATGACCGTCACCGCCTAGTCCTAATAATTGCAGATCAATGCCTCCAGCCTTTCTGATTTCTTCTTCATACCACCTACAAAACCTTTCCGGTTCTTTGGTCTGCCCATCAGGTATATGGATATTCTCCTTATTAATATTGATATGTTTTAACAGTTCTTCGTGCATGAACCTGGCATAACTTTGATCCATATTATAGGGCTTTTCCAGATCCATTCCTACTCCCAGGTATTCATCCAAATTAAAAGTTTTAACCTGGGAGAAATCAAGACCTTCTTGGTGCATTCTGATCAGTTCTTTATAGGTGCCGATCGGGGTGCTTCCAGTTGCCAGCCCGAGTACACAGTTTGGCTTTCTTTTTACATAACCGGCAATGATTTCAGCGGCGTAACGGCTCATTTGTTCATAGTTTTCCGGGATAATAATATCCATGTTTTATCTCCCATCCTACAATATAATTCCTTTT
>CAZPSR010000247.1:0-2892 GCA_964589135.1 uncultured Syntrophomonas sp. | reverse complement strand
GTAAACCAGCGCGAGTAATTTCCCCCGGTAATATCATCCACCAGCAAATGAGCAAACTCATGATACATGGGGCCTTCCCGGACAAAGACGGCAGGCCAGTCATTGCTGGGGCTAATCCACTGCCGGGGCGAAAGCAACCTAATCGTGCCGGCCCAATAAACTCCCATAGCCTTTTCGTCTTTATCCCAACCAAAACTCTCAGCCAGACTTAAACTGTCTGGATATATAATAATGGTGGTTTTTTGGACTGGCTCATAGCCAAAAAGGCCGGACACTTTAGTGTAGGCATCTTCGGCGACTTGCTCGATAACTGTAACATAAGCTTCATCTATCGCTGAATATCTAATCTGGAAATGCTCACTATCCTTTTGCATAAAATCGGCCGTTTTCCAGCTAGTCTCCTGAGCTACCCAGGCTCGGACTACCGTCTGGCTATGGCGACTGACTAGTATCATCAGCAGCAGTATAATTAGCAGTAATGCTCCACTTTTATACGGAGCAGCTGATTTGAGTGCATTCATTCTCCTGACCTCCCCTCCGAAGACCATTATACTATGGGGAGGGGGGGCCGGGAGCGGCCAATTTATGGAACTATTCCTTTAGATACTCAGTTACGGCAGCAGCAGCAGCAGCTCCATCCCCTACTGCGGTTGATACCTGCCGGAGCTTTTTGGAACATATATCTCCGGCTGCGAAAATACCTGGTACTGAAGTCATCATGTTATTATCGGTAATAATATAGCCATCCCTTAGCTCTATAAAATCCTTTAAGAATTCGCTGGCCGGGATCATTCCAATGCTAACAAACACCCCTTCGACCTCCAGGTTTTCCTCCTGCTGACTGATTAAATCGTACAAAACCAAGTTCTTCATCATATTAGCATCGCCTTCTACTCTTTTTACAATCTTATTCAGTTTGAGCTCAATTCTTTCGTTCTTTAGCATTTTATCAAGTGAAGTCTGATTAGCTCTAAATCCTTCCCGCCTATGAACCAGGTAGACTTTGGCTGCTATATCAGACAAATACAAGGCTTCTTTTATGGCCGAATCTCCGCCTCCCACTACTGCTACCGGAGTATTCTGAAAGAATAGCCCATCACAGGTGGCGCAATAAGATACTCCTTTCCCGATAAACTCTTTTTCTCCAACTGCAGCCAGTTCCCTTCGGCGTGCTCCGGCGGCTATTATAACAGCTCGGGCCTGATATGAGCCCTGGGAAGTAATTACCCGGTGTATCCCATCCCCGGAATCTATATGCAATACTTCATCGTACTCTAGTTGGGCTCCGAAGTTTTCGGCCTGCGCTAAAAACAAGGCCATTAGTTCTCCACCATTAATACCCTGGGGAAAACCGGGATAATTCTCAATCATATCGGTTATTCCAGCATTGCCTCCTGGAATACTGGATTCAATTATTAAGGTGGTTAATTTAGCCCGTCCAGTATAAATAGCTGCGGTCAAACCAGCCGGACCAGCACCAACAATAATAACATCGTACATGGTATTTCTCCCTTCAGTAAAAAATAAAAAGCCCTGACCCTATACGGATCAGGGGTTTGTTTATGTACTACCTTAAATAATTCAGGGGATTGTGAAAACTGCCGTTGGACAGAACTTCAAAATGCAGATGCGGTCCGGTGCTCCTTCCCGTGCTGCCCAGAGTAGCAATAGTCTCTCCTTTACTCACCTTTTGACCTACTGCCGCTATCAACTTACTACAGTGGGCATATCGGGTTACCATCCCATTGCCGTGATCTACTATCATAAAGTTTCCATATCCACCCTGCCATCCGGCATAAGTTACATAACCACTGTCCGCTGCTTTAATTGGAGTTCCCTTGGAGTTAGCTATATCAATGGCCCGATGGCCACTTCTGTAGTACTGGCTAATTGAACCATATACCGGCCAATCTAAAGCTCCACTTCCTGTACCAGATCTGGAGGCCACCTGTACTATGCGAGAACCTTTTACTATTACTTTATTTACCGGCTCCTTAACCACCTTTTCATCTAAGACCTGCCGGTCCTGTACTACCCCATTAATCAAGGTAGCAACATAGGCTATCTGTTTCTGCCCCTCCTTGCCATCCTGGGTAACCTTGACGGTGGACGATGTTGAGTCTACCAGCACTTTGGTTTGGTAGGGAATAGCTTCGGTCTTCTTTCCCTCAACTTTGGCCATAACGCTTACATACGGCTTGCTTTTCTCCAAAATGAGTTCCTGCCCCAGGCTAAGCTTTTCGTTTTTTAAACCATTAGCCTTGATTATGTCATCTACATACATATCATTTCTACGGGCAATCAGCCATAGACAGTCTCCTTCTTTTACCACGTAGGTTTGAGGAGCCAGGGTACCGGTGGTAATCAAGGTCTTAGCCTCTTCTTTGCTTAGCAGTTCCTGTTTTTCCACTAATGCCTCTTTTATTTCCACCTGCTCAGCAAAACCTACTTCAAGCAGTTCCTCATCTTTATCCAGAGAGGTATACTGTTCTTTCAGATCCTCCAGGACTTCCTGGGCTTCTTCTTTGGTTTTCAGATAAGCGATGGTCTCATCGTCTACATTTATAGTAGCTGCCATTCTCTTTATATTCAGTTCATTTATCAGAACTTCTTTTATCTTATCTTCCGGAGTCACCTTGCCGGGCATTGTCCAGGTTTTAGTATACTCGATATTGCTGCAGATTTCCAATTCTCCACTATATTCCTGCTGAAGCTCTGCCTCAATCTCCTGTCTGGCCTGTTCTACCTTATCAGTAGACTTCACCACCAGCTTGACTTCTTCATCTATATGGACCGCATAGGCCGAGGAATTAAGCCAAATCAATCCCAACAACAACATTATCTGTATTTAAAGTTTTTTGATCATAAAAACAACGATCATATTTCATACTA
>CAZPSR010000246.1:0-2903 GCA_964589135.1 uncultured Syntrophomonas sp. | reverse complement strand
CCTTTACCCAGCAGCTGGATTTGGAAGCTCCCCAGGGAACTACCTTATTTCCAGAACAGGTACTGGCCATAATTGAAATAGAAGCAGTAAACGAGAATGAGGAAGAATTAGAATCTTAAGGATAGGAGGCTGGGGACTAATTCTGGATTACAGAGAAAGAGGACTTGTTGCCAGGTCCTGGCTAGGATCAAAATGAGCCTCAATCCATTATGGACACTTAGTTTATGGTGAGTTTATTAGGCCCTAACGCTGAATAACAGTCTAGCGGCTTAAGAAGAAGGTTAACCAGAGGTGGATAAAAAGCATAATTATATAAATAGAGGATCTTAACTGCTCTGCTCGGCGTGGTATGGGATAGCCAAGCAAAGGGTCCATACCGGATCTTCCGGCCCGGTGACCCAAACCCAGCCCCAGGCTTTCTTGGGATGAACTCTATTTCTGGGCCAGGGAGCGGGATAGGCTTCAGGGCATAACGAGTTAAAGGGACGACGATTAAAAAACCGCCAAAAGTAATTGGTACGATACCACTGCCAGAGAGAACTATATGATGAATCATCTATTGGGAGAATTGAGGAGGTTTATGTAATGGGAAAACTGTTTGGCACCGATGGAGTCAGAGGTGTAGCAAATGCGGATTTAAATGCCGACCTGGCCTTCCGTCTGGGTATGGCTGGTAGTTATGTGCTGGCCCAACATAGCAGCAATTACCGTCCACGTATTTTGGTAGGCAAAGATACCAGGATCTCCGGGGATATGCTGGAGGCAGCCTTAGTGGCTGGGATCTGCGCTACCGGCTCTGATGTCCTATTGGCAGGGATTGTGCCCACTCCAGCGGTAGCTTTCCTGACCCTTAAATATGGGGCCTCCTGTGGCATAGTTATATCCGCTTCCCATAATCCGGTGGAAGATAATGGTATCAAGTTCTTTGGCTCCAATGGCTATAAACTACCGGATGAAATAGAAAATGAAATTGAAGAGGTGCTGGAAAAGCAGTACTACCTGAAGCATATGCCGGTGGGAGGAGATGTGGGCCGGGTATATCACCTGGAAGACGGCCTGAATAACTATGTTAAGCATCTAAGAGATTGTTATACCCTGGACCAGGATTTAAGTGGTATTCTCATGGTATTAGACTGTGCCCATGGAGCTTCCTATGCTGCTGCCCCTATGCTATGGGAACAGCTTGGAGTCCGGCTGATTACTATAGGCAACAAGCCCAATGGACTAAATATTAATGATCGTTGTGGATCCACCCATATTGACAACCTGAAAAGAGCAGTGCTAGAGAACAAAGCCGATATTGGTATAGCATATGATGGAGATGCTGATCGCTGCATAGCGGTAGATGAGTGTGGGCAGGAGATTGATGGAGACCATATTATGTGTATTACTGCCCTGGATATGCAAAGGAGGGGGCTTTTGCGCCCTTCCGAAATAGTGGCTACAGTTATGAGCAATGTTGGTTTGAATATAGCCTTAAGGCGGGAAAACATAGGGGTCAGCAGTTGTAAAGTGGGAGACCGCTATGTGTTGGAGAAAATGCTGCAAAGTGGTGCCATTTTAGGGGGTGAGCAATCCGGCCATATTATCTTTGCCGAGCATGCAACTTGCGGAGATGGTTTACTGACCTCTCTGAAGCTCTTGGAAGTTCTGCAACGTACCGGTTTGCCCCTATCTCGGCTGGCTGCCGAAATGGAGAAACAGCCTCAATTGTTGGTTAATATCAGGCTGGAGAATAAGGAACAGGTAATGGCTCATGAATCAGTAGTAGAAGCTATTGCCAGGGCCCAGCAAAAACTGGGGGAATGGGGTAAATTAGTGGTAAGGCCTTCTGGCACCGAACCGCTTTTGCGGATAATGGCTCAGGGGCCGGATCAATACTTGCTCCAGGAGGTAATTGATGATATCAAAAGCAAAGTAGAAGAGCTGCTTGAGAAGTATTCCGGCAGCTATGTGTAGAAGGCCTACCTGAAACTGTATGCCAGAACGCCCATGAAGAGCCAATTACACCAAAATCAACCTATATTCTAAAGCTGCTTGAGTAAAGCTTGGTACTTGTGCATAAAGATCCCTTGGAGTAAAATTTATTAGATTAACACTTTTTCAGGAGGGAATGAATATGCACAAAAAGTTATTTATACCGGGTCCGGTTGAAGTTCATAACGATGTACTGGGGAAAATGGCTACCCCTATGATAGGGCATCGCAGCCCCGATGCGTCCAAATTGCAGCATGGTATAAGCGATAAGCTAAGGCAGCTATTTTATACCAAAAACCATATACTTTTATCTACAACTTCCGGTAGCGGGCTTATGGAAGGGGCCATTCGTTCCTGTACCTTGAAAAGAGCAGCCGTTTTTTCGGTGGGAGCCTTCGGTAAGAGATGGTTCGAGATGGCTCTGAGTAACCAGGTGCAGGCAGACTTTTTTGAAGGCGAATGGGGCCAAGCAGTCAGCCCTGAAGGGGTGGAACAGGTTTTATCCAGCGGCAACTATGACCTCTTGGCCATTACCCATAATGAGACCTCTACCGGGGTCATGAATCCGGTCCAGGATATTGCCCAAGTGGCAAAAAACTACCCAGAAGTAGTTTTTTGCCTGGATGCGGTCAGTTCTGCCGGGGGCAGCAAAATAGAAGTAGACCAGTTGGGGCTTGATATATGTATTACCTCTACTCAGAAAGCACTGGGATTGCCACCGGGATTGGCTATCTGTACCTTCTCCGAGAAGGCTCGGCTCCGGGCGGAAAAGGTGCCTCACCGGGGTTATTATCTGGATCTCCTGCAGCTCTATAAATATATTATTGAAAAGGATTATCAATATCCTTCCACTCCTTCCTTATCCCATATGTTTGCCCTGGATTACCAGTTGGATAAAATATTGGCGGAGGGACTTGAGCACAGGT